>NZ_VBWP01000015.1 GCF_005771635.1 Culicoidibacter larvae
TAAGACGGCTAGTCAATTTGATTTCTCTTTAATCAAATACCACTCCTGGCGATAGAAATAGCACCTTATGGGCGCACGCTATAAAAAGATTTCAAGTCGAAACAAATGATATTATCGGATAGTTTAAATGCGTTAAGATCCATACTACCCTACCCTTTCCGAATGAACCTTATCTTCTGAGCTCCCCTGCTCGCTTCTATTATCGGCCAAAGGAAAATTGCTGTTGGTCACTATACCGTCAAAATTTGGTCATATAATGAATAAGTGAACAAATAAAGACAACATTAAGATGCTGTCTGTCACTCTATTTGGTACTTACAGACATCATGATGTGTAAATAAGCCATTTTTAGCCGTTTCTAGCGCTGTTCTATTGTTGTGTGCGGAATTATTGCTAACATAGTACAAATAACGCTTAAAACGAAGAAAAGCGCCCGATTTGAGCGCTTTGATATTAGTTATCTTATGTTTTTATCTACATTTGGTAAGTATTGTCTTAAAATATGATTGAGTAAGTCACTGGTAGAAACTTTGTTACTCTTTGCAATATTTTCTAACGCTATTGTTAAATCCTCATATAAATAATATGTAGTGGACTTCTTTTTAGGTTTTTTTGGTATCACTAAATCAATATTACTTTTTCCAGCATCAATAATTTCATCAGCAAATGAAGTCGTCTCAGATAGATCTGTTGGCTGCGAGTTATTAAATTTCTCTGTAAATCTTGACATTATAATACCTCCCTTGATATTAGTTCATCTAATAAATTATTGTATGCCTCAAAAGATTTTGCCTTTTTATCATAAATGTTGATTGGTAAACACTGTCCTTCATTAGCTTCGTTAATTGCAACATTTTTAGGAATATAACTCTTTACCACTATATCTTTAACTACTGAATGCTCATTATTTATGCCAGCAAAGAAATCTTTAGCAACATTAGTGTTTGCTTCTACTCCATTTACAATAAATGCGTTGATATTTGATGGAATTCTCATTCTCTTACAAATATCACTCCATAAGTCAATAAAAAGCTCTGCTCCTTCATATCCACTGGAGCTTGCATTAGATACGATAAACACACAGTCAGAAGCAAGATACGCATTTTGGTTCACAACACTCATTGATGGATTAGTATCAATGAATACGTAGTCATACTCTTCCAATGTGTCAATATTATCATCAAAGTAATTTGATAAAATACGTTCTCTTGCTGTTTCACCAGCAATTTGCATTTCCGTAGCTGTGATTTTGACTGTAGATGGTACAAGATCAATATTTGGTCTAACCTCTTTAATGATTAATAACCCTAAAATTGTTTGATTTTTAAACATATTTGCAGATGTTGCTTCTAACCTACTCTTATCCACTCCAGCGTTAGCAGTAGTATTGCCTTGGGCATCAAGATCAATTAGTAATATTTTGCTGCCTCTTTCGGCCATTAATCCTGCTAGATTATACATTACTGCGGTTTTTCCTGTTCCGCCTTTTAAGTTTGCAAATGAAACTACCTTCTTTAACTTATTCAAGTTAAACACCTCCGTAACTAGATTATAAATAAAGCAAAGGATAAAGTCAATATAAATATTATATCTAGGTATAATATTTAAAGTTTTGTTCTTTGAGAGCAAAACTCAATATAAAAGTAGATATAAAACTCAATATAAAAGTAGATATAAAACTCAATATAAAAGTAGATATAAAACTCAATATAAAAGTAGATATAAAACTCAATATAAAAGTAGATATAAAACTCAATAAAAAAGTAGATATAAAACTCAATATAAAAGTAGATATAAAACTCAATATAAAAGTAGATATAAAACTCAATATAAAGGTAGATATAAAACTCAATATAAAAGTAGATATAAAACTCAATATAAAGGTAGATATAAAACTCAATATAAAGGTAGATATAAAACTCAATATAAAAGTAGATATAAAACTCAATATAAAAGTAGATATAAAAATCAATATAAAAGTAGATATAAAACTCAATATAAAGGTAGATATAAGAATCAATATAAAAGTAGATATAAAACTCAATATAAAGGTAGATATAAGAATCAATATAAAAGTAGATATAAAAAAAAATCTATTGACAGCTTGTTTTAAAGTAATATATGCTATAAGTAATTAAATAGAAAAAAACAGCTATTGCTACCAACAATAACTGTTTGCTTTTAGTAGTTATACTAAATCTGTTTCTCAAAACTTGATATTAGTATAGCATTTTTACCTATGCAATGCAATAGATAAATACACTAAAAGCGCTAAAATAGCAAGATTTAGGGCTTTTTTCTATTCAATAAGACATTGCTAGAGGTTTTACAAAGGTTTCACTTGAGAAAACCGACCGAAGCCACCGTTTCAATAATGCTGCAGCAACTGCAGTACTGCGTAAACTAGCGAAAGGCCCAGAGTTGAGCCGGCGCAGATTCAACCGTTGCGGATAATACAGATCGTACAGGAGAGAATACTAAGGCACAACTGTACATAAAGATCGAGAGCATGCTTATAACTAACGCAGATCCAAGGGTGTATTGCGGGGAGTTAGTTATGTCTAGGGAGTTCCCGAAAGCATGAGCGGTGGCGACACCAGTGAGTTAATGAGCTAAATAGTTCGTTGAATGACTGGTATCGCCAACGTTGCTCTCCTTATTATTTTTAAGTAAGTAATAGAGGAGAGTAACGAGCGCAAGCAAGGCACGTTATCCCGAAAGGGTATATTGTGTTATTGCTTACTGGTGTTAGGTAAACAATGAGGTGAATGCTATAATGAAACGACTTATATTTCTAAGAGAATCAAAACATAATGAAGTACTTGAACGATATAACTTTTTAACTGCAACTTGTTTAGGTTCTTACGGAAGTAATTTAGCAGCTTGGAAAAATCTTCAGGATTTTGAATACAGTCAGGTCCGGAAGAGTGTGAAGAGTAATAATGTTGCAAAAGAATACTTAATCGAGTTACCTAATAGCTGGTTGGACCGAAAGGACCTTTCAGCATTATGTAAAAACTTAGTTGATCGTATATGTCCGGGTTTAGCTGTTGTAAGTTGGTTTGTTCGTGATGCAGCTGTCGGTGAGGATCACAACTTACATTTAGTTGTCTTGTTTAGCTTACGCAGTTTTGCATCAGAGTATGCTAAGTATACTAGCAATTTTTATTTTGATACCGCCGGCCGTGTTTCCAGAGTAGCAAAACCTGGTTATACTTTGCGTTATGCAAAAGGGGATTATAAGGTCGATGCAGAGGGTAAGAAAATTGCTTCAGCTTCAAAGTTTACAGCTAAAGACAAGAGCTATGATCATCCTGGTCGTAAATACCATGTTAAATCATTAATTAAGCAATTCTTTGAAGAACAAGATATGCGGGATTATTCATTGCGCCGGCAATATCACATTAAGAAGATTCGTTATAGTGGGGTAGTGAATAAAAAGGTGTATTATATGCTGAAGGATCATGCGGCATTAGTTGCTGAATTTTATCAAGTTTATCTAGAACTGGCTAGTTATTCAAAAGAAATAAAAAAAGCTGCACGTGTGATATTGCAGCAGGTTTATAATAAGCAACAAAAAGCAAAATTGATTAAGGAACGGATTGCTGCTGTAAGGTTTGGTTTGAACAAGATGTATAATTTGATATAAAAAAAAGGCCAATTTAATTTTTGGCCTTAGGTGTTTACCACCATGTTACGATTTATGTATATTATATTTCAAGAATGTTAATAAATCAACTAAATTAATTTGTGAATAAGCTGAATGTACAGTATAATATTATTATGTTTATCTTGAAGGGAGTTGGTTGATTTGAGTAATAAGCTAAAATTAGGGACGCAAGTTAATGAAATCAGAAAAGGAAAAAATTATTCTCAAATCGAGCTTGCTTCTGAAGAATTAAATAAGAATACAATTGTTAGAATTGAAAAAAATGTTAACTCTCCATCTGTAGATACACTTAATATAATTGTAAATAATCTGGGTATAGATTTTTGCACTTTGACTAAGTATAATGAGTATGCTAATTTTACAGATTATTATAGGATTAAAGATTCAATTGAAGATTGTTTTGCAACATTAAACTGGAGTAAAGCAAAACTGCAGTATGAGTTAATATCTAAAGATATGTATGACTCACTTCCACTGAGAGAGCAGCAGTATGTAGATATTATTCAAATAGAACTAGTTAAACATATAGAACGAAACTATAGAAAAGCCGAATTACTTGCTAAAAAGTCTCTCAATAAAACTCTTAAAGCTGGGGCAGACTTCTTTTCTCATAATGAAATGGAGTTAATAAATATTATTTTTCAATTTGATCAATCAAGCCAACACATGGAACTGATTGAAAGAGTTCTAAATTGGCTAGAAGGACTTCCGGATAGTTTACAAGATTTTCCAGCATACCTGTTGCTACTAAATGGATATTCAACATATTTTTATGAAATTGAAGATTGGAACAAGTCATATACTTTTGCTTCCAAGGGTTATGATGTCGCAATTAGAAGTAATGGCTTAAAATTTATTCCTAGTTTTTTATTTACAAAGGGACTATGCTTGGTAAAATTAGGTCAAGATGTAGGTGAAGGTAAGAAGCTCTTAAAAGACTCATTAGAGTTTTGTAAATTGATAAGAATGGAAGATTTCTATGGTGCAATAATACATGAACTAGAAAAGTATAACATTAATTTAAATCAGGACTTATAATAGGGTCCTTTTTTTATTGACACAATTAAGACTCAATAGTATAATTAATATATAAATTTGAGTATATAGAAATTTAAAACAATAAAACATTGATATTATGTACTCATATTTGAGTATTTATTGTTACCTATCAGTAATTAACTAGAAATAGTTTTGTCGATCTGTCCTGTTAATTACTGATAGGTGGTAATAACCACAAATTCCATATATTGAGTCATTATAGACTCGTTGTGGTATTGGAAAAGGACAATATAGACATCTCCGCAAAAAGTTGATCTATATTGCCCTTCGGTACTACAGCAAATGCTGTAATATTTGACGCCATTAAAAGTTTAATGACACTAATCATTATACTAGAAAAGTAAGGATGGTACAAATGAAACGGTTAAATAATGGAATTATTTTGTTCTCTGACAAGATATATTATTGAAACTGTGGATGAGTACAAGCAAGTACATGAGAATTGCGGCTCCTTGTAATCGGGCTTTGGAATGTCGAGATGATCCCTAAAGTTGAAGCGATGGAAATGATATTGATCATAATCACCAAAAAAGGATTGTGATTTCTAGATCAGAACAGGTGACTAAACAAATAATATAATAGCGATGTGTGGAAATCCAGCCCGACCGCTATGCTCTAAAAAAGAGTTAAATAGAAATCTATAACTTGTTGTATAGTAAGATCAACAAGGCAGCGCCTAAAGATAAGCGGTTGCTGACAACCTAATTTAATAGGACAACAGGAATTTATTATTCCTGTTGTATGTAATATAGAGTAGTACTTTTGGCTCCAATTACCAAAGTACTGCTTTTTTGGTTATACTAGTTCAACATATATTACATACAACAGGGGTAGTAATTAAATAGATTTGTTGTTCCTGCAGTATGTATCAGATGCTGGCAACTTATTTGAGTTGTTATCAATTTCTTGTAATAATAATTTCTTTCTTTTCCCCCCGAAAGTTCAATATTCATTTCAACTATGTTTTATTAATGATCTGATACATGCTGCAAGGATAACAAGTCTAATAAAGGCAAGGAGAGATTGAGATGGAAGAGTGGAAACAAATACCGGGATTAGATGTTTTCTATGAAGCAAGCAATACCGGTAAAATACAAAGACAATATAAAACTAAAGATAAGCTACTACAAGGATACCAAAGACGTGGTCGTCTTGTTGTAAAAGTGAAAAGAAACGGAAGAATGGTTGAGACGTCGTGGGCGAAACTCATTTGGAATGCATTCCATGGGCCGGTACCGAAAGGCGGATATGTTAGAAGAAAAGATTGCCGACGAGGGTATGAGTTAGATAATTTAGTGTTACTATCAAATAAGCAGAAGTCGTTGTATATGAGTCAAATCAAGAACAACGATATTTTATTAGCGCAAGAGCAGCTGCACGACATTTACATGTCAGTTATCAAACGGTGTTAGATACTATTAATAATAAGATTAAAAAGCCAATATATCCATTAAGAAAGGCAACTGCTGAAGAACGTCAAAGTATTATTGGAATGGTTCGCCAAAACCGAGGTATTAATTATAACACTGATAGTTAAATAAAATATTGTAAAAAATCACTATTGAATCAGTAAATCAAACAAAGTAAAATTATATTAAGGAGAGAGTAAGATGAATAAGTTTAAGGAAATGAGTAAACAAACAAAAGTGATTATCGCAGCTGTTCTAGCAGTTGTCATTATTATTGCCGGCAGTGGAGTAGGTGTTGTAGCCCATACAAAGTATCAAAATGACCTGATTGACCAGCAGTTACAAGGACTCGATGCAGAGTATACCGCATTTAATACCAACTTTAAAGATATATATAAAGACTATATGCCAAATCCTTGGCCTAGCGATGCGAACTACTTACAAGCAGTTGCGGATCGTGATGATGTAACAGCATATTATGCATTACAGGAATATATGGCTGCAGTTTTAGAAGCAGGTCTTGTTCAAGTTCAAGCTAAAGTGACTGCATTAAGATCTGAATTTGAAGGAATTAAACAGAGTGATGGATACAATGATAGTGAGAAACAAGATATTGCGACAAAAAAACAAGCAGCGCTGGACTTATTAAATAAAGAAGATATCTTACCGCCACACATCAGTAAAATTACTGAGGCAATCAATACATATAAATCTGCTGTTGATATCGCAAATAAACGGGTTGCAGAAGATAAGAAAAAAGCTGAGGAAGCTGCCGCAACCACTGAATCAGGTAGCTCCGATTACTATAATGATTATTCTGATAATGGCAGTTATAGTGGTAGTGACTCAAGTAATAGTGGCTCAGGATCTGGTGGAGGCGGAGGTGGCAGCACGCAAACTTGCTGGATAGAGTATGTTGAAGATACTGTAGAATATACACTTCCTAATGGCGATACTGGAACCTCTACGATCTATAGACCAGTCAAAGTTTGTAATTAAATAATAATACAAAAGCACTATTAAGTGCTTTTTTTGTTGGGAGGAACAGATATGAACGCAAATTGCCGATCACCGGCACACAATTAAATAACAAAACCCAATTAAGCAGCTGTTATGAATACAGGTGCTTTTTTTCTATGACAATACAAAAAAAGGAGGATGGACATGAAACAGTTCATCAAATTTATTTTTACATTCTTATTTGTGATGCTTATCGCATCAAGTACAATGCAGCCAGTATTCGCATCAAGTGAAAATAACCAAACGATTGAAAATACAACTGAAAACATCAATACTGAGGATAGTACAAATAATGAAGTGATTACTTCCAAAGTAGAAGATACTACCACTACTAATAGTACAATCTCAAATAATCAATTATATAGTCGGCATGTTACTTATCAAATGGGAGACTATGATATTTTAGTGCCCTATAATGGCGTCATGACACACCCAAAAGATATCGAAGGATTTGTTTACAATGATGGCGAGTATCCACAATATCCAAAAGGATGGCTCAATGCCGTTACTGAAAAATTAAACGAACAATTACTAAGTAATCAAAATAAAGCCTTACTACGTTCATCAGTTAGAATGTATGAGCAACTAGGTTATATAGATGGAAATGGATATCGTACATTTATTAATCGGTTAGAATCAGATTCAAAAGTGGCTTTTTGTGCACAGCGGACAAATGATCCAGTTTCATACTCTGATAATTTTTCTGACCCAAGTCACTTTAATAATATTAAAATGACTCAAGCGCTTTATGTAGCATGGGCAGATGCGTACGGAATTATGGGTAATAATGATACTAATTATAAATATGTTGTTGCACAATCAAGTTCATGGTACGGCGAAGGAACAGCTGATTATTGGTCAAGTGTTTATGCGCATGGGTATGGAGATGTGTCTGGTAAATATCGACAAGTAAATGATAAGGTAAATGCTTTATACAACGGTAGCAGCAGTCTAAATTTTACAGAAACGAATTTATCTTCTCATTTCGATCCAATAACAAATACTATCACTACAACAAGTTTTAAAATTAAGGATGACTCTGCAAGTACAGATGTTGTAACTAATATTAAAAGTGGTTATTACATCACGAAGGTATCTGATAATACACCAGTAACAAAACTTACAAAAGGGAATGAATATGTTATTCGTACTGCTAATTTAATTGCTGATGAGTCAATCTCACTTAAAGGTACAGTAACTATGCCAAACCCACAAGCTGATATTGTTTATCCACCAATGGGGTTTGAAGATTTGCAAGCATTATTTTACTACACAGGTAACGATCCAAAATCAGCTTCAGCAACACTAACAGCTGACATCGCACCGGCATACATTCAAATTGGTGGATTTAAAGCCAATGAAGATTTTGAAGTGTTACCGGATACAGAATATGGGCTATATGATAATCAAGCTCGTGAATTAACTCGAGTGATGACGGATGAAACCGGAAAATTTTTAACAGCTCCAGTAAGTGTTCTGCTGTTTGATGGCGCAACCTATATTCGTGAAGTGAATACTGCGGATCCAACGCAATATGCACTTGATTATGAGAAGTATTATTTACCGGACTTAACTGATCCAAACACGACAATTGATTTAGTTGATGGTGTCTATTATATTAATGATAATCAAATGCTGATCAATGAGTATGTACGTGCAGGAGAAATGTCGATCTATAAAGACGACTTTGAAACTGGGGCACCACTTGCAGATGCAGAGTTCAAAGTAACTCGTCTAACTGGTGAAGCCTGTGTTGAAGAAACTGATTCAAGTGATAATAATACTGAGTCAAATACAACTGATACAAACTCAACTGAAAATACAACAGGTGTTATTGACTGCCAAGTTTCATTTACAGTCAAAACAGGAGCTGATGGATATTACAACTTTACTGAGGAACAATTAGATCAATTATTATATGGTGATTATGTCGCCGAAGAAATTGTTGCTCCAAATGGATACATCCCGAGTATAGAGAAAGCCTATTTCACCGTTGATAGTGAAAGTAAAGTTATCCGCTTGGTCTTCCATAATCAAAAAATCAAAGCACTTGTTGAAACCGGCCAGCCATTTGATATGATGATCATCATTGGTGTTGGAATTGGTGGAGCAGGGATGTTGTTATTTGCTTTCCGTAAAAAGAAACTCTCTAAAAAGCTGACTAATACTGCCGCTGCTATCGCATTAACATTAGCTTTAGCTGGTGGAACCGTACTTGCTAATCAAGTAGGCGTATTTGCCGCAACTGAAGATGATATCGAATATATTGAACCATTGTTACCTGATGCAACCGCTCCGACCGACCCAATTGAAGGTATCACAAAGGTGCCTGAGGTTGATACTATTGTTATTACACCGGATACACCAGTCTCTGAAGTAGGCACAATTGATTCAAATACCAGTAGTGCAACAACTGCCGGAGCTGGTCAATCAGATGTATCGGGAACAGAGGCAACTAGCGGATCACTTCCATTTGCCGGTGAGCATATTGTTGAATATGCATTAATCGGTGCAGGCATGCTTGCATTTGTAGGATTACTTATTGTTTTTAATGTCGTACACAAAAAATCGAAGAAAAAAGAAGAATCACAACAATAGGTTGTGGTTCTTTTATTTAGGAGGAAATCAACATGGAAAATAGTCAAAGTTTTGAAATTAATGAAAACAATGAACTGGAAATGAACGAACGGCTTGAATTTGATATGATGCATGACAGTTTACAAAGCATGATGGCAAAGTATAAGGCAATGGTTGCTGAAAGCCATGCTTTAAATGAGCGGCAGATTACCTTGATGGAATCACTCAGTACATCAGGCAGCACACGGATTGATGCTGAATTACTAAGTATTGTTACCGCTGCCCTTGAACATGCTGAACGTTCAAAAGACCAGGCACTGGTCTTTTTTAACCGCTACAATGAACTTGCGGAAAAGTATCTGCAGTTCAATGAAGAAAAGCGCATGAGTGCAGCACAACAAGCCGAACAGAAAACTCAAGCTGATCGTTCACTATCAACTGCAGACCAGGAACTTGCCAAGACAATTGAAGCACGGCGTGCGCAGTATCAAGGAATTGAACCAGCAGCTGTTCCGGCAGTTGCCGTCGCAAGCATGGTTGCCTTTGATTATGGCACGTTGATGACAATTAAATATGGTGAAGCGTACTTTTCGGGAATTTGGGCAAAAATCGTCAATGATAAAGTCCAATTAGATTTTCCAAAATACGCTGCACCGAATGGAGAGAAGTATCCGGTCTTTTGTTTTGATAAACAGCTAAATCAAAGTATTGGAGATGCACTCTTGCCACATCTGACTGCGATGAAAAAAGGAGACAAGCAGAAAAACCTTGCGCTTGATATTCCTTTTACCCCAGCGCTTACATTAGTGAAGTCCCACAAAACTGAAAAAGGAGCTTTCACGAATTTTTCATATGGCGGTGTATACATTAATAATACATTTGCTGGAACCAATCAAGAACAAGAACAGTATATGAGCATTCCAAAAGCATACCGGAAGGACAAGGAAGCAGAATATGTGGTCACATTTGCGAAAGAGGCACTGGAACCGGTAGTTAAAACCTTACATGTCATGGTTGATCAGTATGATGATAAAATCATTCAGAAAACTGATTTAATGACTGGTGAGATTTCAACTTTTGAACGGCCGCAGCACAAACAACAACACCAAGCAGCTGAGATGGAGTAAGTCGGCATACTATTAAAACAAGCCTATGACTAGGCTTGTTTTTATTTTAGGAGGTAGAAAGATGCAAAAAATAATTAATCAATTTAAAGAGTACTGGGAAGATGAATTGATCAGCTCAGTCGATGAAGAGTCAATTTGGTGGAGTCCTACTTTACAGCTCGGTATTAGTGGTGAATTTGAGGATGGTGTTCGTGGTAATGACCACAACAATTTAATCAATTATATCAAGCGAGCGTTTCCTCATGAAGATCCATTGCAATTTATCCATAATGAATTAAATTTTTATCGGATTGTTCCGGAGACAAAGCAGATATTAAAGTCAGAACAACAAACAAGTATTCATCTAGTAAGTGGTTTTAATATTGTGGATTACCAATCATTTAATACTTCTAGACTCGAAAAACAAGATGAGTTGATAGAAGAGAATAATAATCAACAATTATTAAAACCTACAATACATTCAGATGATTTTGGCAATGAGTACCACGCTTATCAATTTACTCTAGATGAGGGAATTTCAATTGAAACCAGGCTTCAATTATTTGAAAATAGTTATGCAGAATTAGCGTTTACAATTAACAATGCCTATACTGAGTATGTGAGTATTGATAATTTTTATGATTTTCAGACGGCCGTTGGTGATACAACGAAAAAAATACTTCAATCAATCATCCGAGAACAATTAGCAGCTAATCCAGAACTCATTTCAAAACGTGATGGCTACTTTGGTCTTGCCACAGAACAAATCTTAGACTATGAAGCTCAGCTACTAACAGAGCGTTTTGCCGATGAATTATCCAGCGTTGTTATTGTTAGAAATGAGTATACGTATGAACGTTATTTTGTTGAATATGATGTACTGGAAACAAGTGGCACTACGAGTGGCAATGTTGATGTTGTTGTAGCGCCAACACAGAATCCGGCAGTAATTGTTAAGGAATATATGTCGAAATTGGGTATTGATTATCAAATTACTGGTTTATTCAAATATCGCAACAATGACTTATCAGAAGTAGAGGAGACCAATTTATTGAGTGATTACAGCAGTGAATTTCTGTCCGATGTCGCTGTTTTTAAAATGACTAAACATGAAGATCATACAAACATAAAACTAAAATATGGTGATCTTTATCTTTCTAATATACTAGCAACACTTGATAACAATAAACTATCATTAGAATTCCCTAAAGGAGTTGCCGGCCAACCACTGTACTGCATGGATATGAAAACATGCAAAGCAATCACAAAAGCCTTAACACCGTACGTGCAACAACTGGAAGTCGGTGAAACCAAGTATGATATCAATTTACCGGTCCCGTTTGATCACAAAATGACATTATTAGGCTGTGATGAACCAGTTGGCCTACACCAGTCAGTCAAGTTCACATATGGCGGTGTACACTTTAGTCATGCGATGTTGCGTGAAAACAAAGAGTCAAAACCCGAAATTGTCTTTATGCAACCATCAATTACGATTACTAAAGGCGTTTATAATGCAGTTGGATTGCACGATACAAGAAAAGATGAGATTGCCGAGTCACTATCAAAACTGACAAAGTCGTTTTCAGATAAGTCGATACAGTCAATTGACTTCAAAACCAATCAGATTGATACACAAAAACGAACATTTACAGATAAGCTGAAAAATGTTCTGGAGATGTAGCCATGAGATTTGTCACATTTATTAAATATGCGCTTTTTGGTGTTCTTATTTCAGTGTTAATTACCATGGTTGTACAAGTAGGATTGTATCTATTTGAGCATGGCTTATTTTCTTTTACCGATATAGATATGAATCAAATCGTGTGGTGGAACAACTACTCATGGATAATATTTGGAGTTATTATGCTCAAACCATTCGTTGAACTCTTTATTTCAGTGAAAGGATACTCAGATCATCACTCACATGGGAGTGCAAGATGGGGTTATAGGATTGAACTTTTTCTGACATCTAGGTATGTAGCCAACGTTCAATTGATAAATTCGCTTTTATCAAGCTTTGTTCCAAGAGATCAAAAAAGTGGTGGCGGGCTAGTTCTTAAAAGTAATATCTTTGGCCAATACGTCGATGCTGATGATAATCATGCAACAGTGATCGCAACGACCGGTGGAGGGAAATCGCAATTGGTCGCAATTCCCACCGCTAAATCGATTGCCGATAATGGCGAGTCAGTTATTATTGGGGATGTGAAAGGTGAGATTTATGATGAGATGGCCGGATATTTTAAGTCAAAAGGTTATGCGATCAAAGTTTTAAACTTATACGATCCACGGCGCAGTGATTCATACAATCCTATGGCTCAGATTATTAAGGACTATCAAGCCGGCCGGGTGAGTGAGGCAACTACCTTACTTAAATCATTTACGCATACGCTGCATGTCAGTACTTCATCTGGAGATGATAAAATATGGGGCAAACTTTCAAAACAATTACATGATGCCTTGTTTCTTGCCTTGCTTGAAACTGGTAAATATGAACAAGTAACCGTTGCCGGCACAATGAATTTAAAGAACCGATTATCGGATACTGAAAATGGATTAGATGACTTCTTTAGTTCGTTACCGACAAGTTCGGATGCAAGACGTTCGTATAGTGCAGTGAAAGAGGCGGCACAGTCGCCAAAGACACGCTCAAGTATCATGATTAATTTTGATGCCAATTTAGATATCTTTAATGACCGGCTGCTTGCTCAAATGACCTCTATCAATACTATTGATATTGAATCAATTGGGAAAGAAAAGACCGCGGTGTTTGTCATTATTCCTGATGCGGAAACATCACGCCATGAGTTAGTCTCATTTTTCATTCACCAGGTATACTATACACTCGTCAACGTAGCCGTCGCAAACGGTGGCCGCTTACCGGTCCGTACCAATTTCTTACTTGATGAGTTTGGGAACTTACCAAAAATTCCGGAAATGAAAGGAAAACTTGGCGTCTCTCGTTCCCGGGGGATGCGTTTCTATTTATTTATTCAATCGTTTTCGCAGTTATATGAGATATATGGTGATCATGTCGCAAAATCAATTCTTGATATGACCAACGACACCATCTATATTGGGACCAACGGTCTAGAAACCGCTGAAAACATTTCCAAGCGAATTGGTTCTAAAACCATGAAAGTCCAGTCGAGAAGTTTTTCGCCTTGGGCAATCCTACAAAGCAATCGTAATGAGTCAAATCATGCAAGAGCGTTACTGAGTGCCGATGAATTAATGAACCGACTCAAACCAAACCGGATTGTACTATTACGATCTAAAACACCACCACAGTATCTTAAACTACGGCCGTGGTGGAAACAAAAACCGAAAAATATTGAACCAATGGAACTGCCGTATGGAACCCATACAAGCTTAGATCCATTTTTTACTGAAGAAAAAGTCATTGTTCAATCAAAATCAACCAACGGCTTAATGCAACAAGTTGAACGCTTACTCACTGAAGATGAGTACAGTTACATTAAAGTCTTTGAGTTAGAGGAGATTGAGGCTAAGACTTTATATCATCATATTATGCACTTTGCGACAAAAGGCGCAATCAGTGAACAAAGTATAGAGGCAATCATGCCTTTATTTCAATCTATTCTATAATTTGGAGGAAATGAATTATGCAAACAATGATTTATCAAAAACTACAAGCAGCACAAGCCTTTCTATCAAGGTATGAGCCATCAATGCCTGCTGAGGCAGAGCAAATTACCAATACCATTGATACATGGGTCGCTATTGGCAAATATATCTGTGGCGGTCTGTTCGTCTTAGTCATTATGGGTGTTGGACTAGGTATGTGGCTCGCCCCAGATGAGTTTTCTAAACACAAAAAGAAGATACTGGTTATTGCCGGTGGGGCATTACTCATCTTTGGAGCCGCTTTTATTGCAGCTACCATTCAACAGACAATCGCAGGATAGGTGATGTATATGAGCAAGCAAAAGCAACCAGGTTCTTTGGTTCTTAAAGTGTTGCTGTCATGCTTTCTGTTTCTTATTTGTGTTGTTGTGTCCCCAGTAGCGGTCGAGGCAAAAGCTCCGAATGATGATTGGGATACCTGTATTCAGAATGGCGGAAACCCATTAGAATGTTTGCCGGATGAAGAAAAGGTTGATATTTGTGGCAATACTCATTATGCTAAATCGCAAGATGGCCAGTGTGATGGGATGAGTCAGATTTATTATGAACAAGAAACTTATGAGCCACTGTACCCATATATTAAGAAAAGTGATGCTGGAGCATCGCTCATTCGTAGTATTGGTTACTGGCTTGTAGATCTACTTGGAAACTTTGTTGATGCACTCTATACCATAGCGCTCAATATCGTGACCCTTGGTCAAACCTATATTCTTGATCGTGAAACCAATAGCGATTTCCAGGATATCTATTACTGGGTGATGTTTATTGCCCTAAGTTTACTGCCAATCTTTTTAATCATTCGTGGAGTGAAGGTATGGATGGCAACGAACGACAAGGGGCCAAAGGAACTGAAAGACTTAACCAAGTCAATCTTAATTGGCTCAGTGTTTTTGATTGGCATCAGTTTATTGTTCGTGCAGGGAGTGAGTTTCACGGGTTCCGCCTTTGGGTTAATGACCAGTGGCTTAGAAACGAAATCACCAAAAGACAAAATCTTAAAAGCATCACTGATTGATATTGAATATGTCCGTGATGTGCTGCAGAGTGGTGGCACTATGGAATCGCTCAATGATGAATACAATAATCTTACCGAAAAAGAAATGGAGTATTTTGAAATCAATGAGCCGGCCAAGTATGAAATTGGTACGAATAGCGGTGGGTATGAATTTAACCGAGTTATTATCAGCTATCATGACCGCCAGCAGGATTATGTTGTTGGCAAAATTAACTACACCGGCCTATTTAGTTTAGGGAGTGAATACATCTATAAATGGTATATGGATATCTTTTATGTATTAGCGTCCTTTATTATTATTACCATTGCCCTGGCGTTTTATTGTATCAAGGTACCACGTATCTATTTAGAACTTGGGTTCTCAAGATTAGTAGCGCCAATTGTTGCGATGAGTGATATTGGCTTTGGCGGTCGAATGAAAGAATTTGCGAAACATATCGGCTCGAACTTTGCGCTTATATGGGTGATGGGCTTAGCCCTCGTGTTTTACTTTAACTATACCGCTTGGGTGTCAACCGCAACCGGAAGTATTGGGGCATTGAACTTCAATGACACGGTGACAAAACTTGCTTTCCAGTTTGCCGGTATGTTGTTCATGCTTGATGGCTCTAAACTGGTCACAAAACTCTTAGGTGTTGATGCCGGCGTCCAAGATGGCAGTACAGCCATTATGCAAGCAGCGGCAGCTGGTCGAATGGCCGGAGGTGTCGTTGGTGGTATTAAGGGTGCCGCTGGAGCTGCGATGCACGCAGCTGGTCAATTTGTTACTAATCCGGTCATGAAACAAGTTGGTAAATTCGATGCGAAACAAGATGCTAAAAATGGTAACCCAACTGAACCGATGGAAAATGCGAAAAATAAACGCTCATTCTTAGGAGGCTCACAACAGAGTTACAGTGATGGATACAATGCAGAACTTATGAAACACCAGCAAGAAGAAGCAAAGAACTCACATGGATTCGGAAATGTTGAAGGACAAACAATACCGAAAAAAGATAATCAGAATAAATAGAAACGTAGGTTTACGTTTCTATTTATTTTTTTACCGAAAGGAGTGGAACAAATGGCAACAAAAATATCAAGTCAGCTTGTAGATGGGGTAAAATTTGGACCGATATATTTATTTGATGTACTTGGCGCAATTGCCTTCATCGGTGTATTTGGCTTTATCTTAGCTGAATATATCCATAGCTATGTGTATTGGTTTTATTTAGTATGGATTGTCATTGTTGCGATTTATGCGATTCTTCCAGCCGCCCAAAATAAAGGAATCAGAAATTATAAAGCGATGATTTGGTGGCTGCAAGAACGAGTTAAACAACAATTATTTGAAAGAGATGAAAGGGTGAGTGACAATGAAGAAACGGCAGATTAGTAAACTAAGCAAATTATCAGCACTACTCAGTTATGATTCGAGCCATCGTGTCTATAAAGTGATTGACCGGCTTGAACCCAAAGAATGGTGGGTCGGTGTTGTTGAGGTAATCGGCTATGATATGACTTCGATGACTGATGAAGAAGTCGGCAGTATTCTTGATGCCTATTGGGCTGGATTGAAAGTCCTAACCTTCCATATAAAAGGCATCAGTTTAAAACATGCGCTGCGCTTTGAAACGCAGAAAGAACATATCCAGCAGCTGATTGATGCTAACAAAGGAAATGCGGAATTACTGCAGGCAGAATATTATAAGCTTGAACGTGAGGAAAATCATTCGGAAATATTTAAACATTACTTTTTTATTTTTGGATCAAGTCCTCTAGAAGCGGCAGAAAACATGAAGCGATTTAGCAGCTTGTTATTTGCGAATGCGTTTATGAATATTATTGAAATATCAAGTGATGAGATGCAGATGCTCTCATACTATTTACATAATAAACGCCGGAAGAAAGGGTGGGATTTACATGGGTCGTCATAGAAAGAAAATGAAAGCCATAAAAAAAGAAAAAATAGTCTGGCAAACTGATCCTGATTTGTATGATTACATTTGGCAGACTCCAATTGCGCCTAAGGCGAAGTACATTGATTATGGTTCGTGGTATTCTGCGTGTATTATGATTTACGATTATCCAACCGAGGGTGATGCGCAATGGTTTGCGAACTTTCTGTTTGCAGATGGTATTTTTACCTTTGATATTTTTACTCCTAAAAAATTAAAAGAGTTAAAGAAGATCAAGAACACCTTACATGAAATGCGCAGCCGTTTGAGTGCCAGAGACACGATTGAGCGGATTACTGCAGAGGAACGGTATCAGGAAATCTATGCCACCATTCGAGAAGTTGCCTTAGGTAATGAAGCGATTATCTCATTACTGCCAAGAATTTACTTGACTGATAATAGCCTAGATGGGCTTGAAGAACAAGTACGAGCAGTTGTTGAACATCTTGAATTGAAAGGCTTTATGGCCAGTGTCTTTTTGAACCAGGCACGTAACAATGAAATAGGCTTGTTCTTACCGGCCACACTCGGCGGGTTACCGTATAAAAAAATGGAAGCAACACCATTAATGATGTCATATCACTATTCAAGAACCCAGTTATTGGATCAATACGGCTATTTTTTTGGTAAAACCTTTGACAAATATCCGGTCGTGTTTAATCCATTTGAATTGACAAATAAGCGTTTATCTTACTCCGGACTCATTTTGGGAGACCTGGGTGCCGGGAAATCAACGACACTTAAGCGTCTCATTTGGCTGAATTACATTCGTGGTGATTATGTAAGGATCATATCAGTGAACCGTGAGTTTGATAATCTCACGCAGCATATGGGTGGTATCAACCTTGAAATTGGCGGTTCTACTGCGCTCAATCCGCTCTATTATCACCAATATAAAGATGTGCCGGCATCTTCGTGGACGGCCAAGAATATTGAACGGGTCCAAAGTTTCTTGAAAATCAGACTTGGGGATGCGATTAGTACCGAACAGCTGACCGAATTTTCTGCAGTCTTATTTCAACTATATGGTGAAGATGGACCGAAAGAAGAAATCATTTTCTCAACCATTATTAACCACTTAAAGCAGAGTATCTTTCATCCTGATGGCACACCAATTAAAGATGAGAAAATCTATGATCGCAAGTTTGCCCGGATTGAAGGGTTGATTCAATTACTCTCTGAATTTGAAACCGGAGGTTCGAGTATTTACTTTAACCGCAAGAGTTCATTTGATATTAAATCACATCAGGTTGTGAATATAAATATTTCTGCAGTCCTTGGAACAGAGAACTACAACGCCATGCTTTTTACTTTGATGCATTATCTGGATACAGAACTGCAGGAAAAGGGGTGGCCGGAATTACAAGCTTACAATGAGCGTGAGAAAGAAATCTATGAAGTTTCACGGTACTCCATTTTTATGGATGAAGCCCATTATTACTTTAACTCGAAGAATGATGTAGCGGTTGATAAGCTTTTACCAATGGTTCGGATTATGCGGAAGTATTTCTCTGGTCTTTGGCTTGCGACCCATACAATTGGCGACATGTTGAAGAATGGTCAGCAAAGCGAAACGCTGCAACAGCTGTTTGAAATATTACAGTATACCTTTGTCATGAAACAACATGCAAATGCAAGAGAGGCATTACGAAGTGCCTTTAAACAGGCTTTATCAGAACATCAGTTACAACAAATACCACAATTTGAAAAGGGTGAGACGTTCCTCATTATTAATGGTGTCGGTACCTATGGCATGAAGGTGAGTGTCACCCCAGAAGATATTGCGATATTTGGTGGTGGTGCGTAATGGCATCTTTAAAAAAACATAAAGTATTGATTACCATTGTATCGACAATCTTGAGTTCAGGACTGCTCATGTTTCTATCACTGTGTGTGTTTGTTGCGGTTATTGTGTCTTACGTCTTAACCGATGATCAACCGACAATTAATACCGAAGCGCCTGGAAGCGCTCAAGTGAGTGGTTCACCATTTATTGATCCTTATATTGTGACCGAAGAATATGGGTGGTATACAGGTGCTGAAAGCAGCTTTGGCCGTCATGCTGGCGCTGATCTTGCATCATTACAAAAATATGCTGATGTCTATTCGGTTGTTGATGGAGTTGTGATTGAAGCAGTGAGTGGTTGTGTAGTTGGCGGCTGTGGTGGTTATGGTAATATGATTACCATTAAAGTTGATGGTAAAGAGCTGTATGTCAGGTATGGTCATTTCTTAGTTACCCTTGTTAAAGAGGGTGATCATATTGTTAAGGGTCAGAAAGTCGGTGTAGAAGGAGCTACCGGAAAAGTAACCGGAGTGCATCTCCATTTTGAGGTACGTACCGCTCCTGGGTACAACAAAGATGATACTGTCGACCCGAGAAAATATTTTCTATTTTAAGGAGGGATATGATGAATGAGAAAAAACTCACGCTATTAAGCGGTAAACAGAACAAAGTCTATATGCGGATCTTAGTGATCACATTGCTTGTCTGTATTGTTGCCTTTAGTTCAAAACTCTGGCTGCCGGATGACCGGGAGAATAAGAGTAATTATGACTCGCCAATTATTTTAAACCGGCAAGAAACAATTACATTCAGTGATCCAATTATTCATGGCCAAACATTACAGGTGGCATACCACTATGTGCAGTCCAAATCAACTGAAGCAATACCTATACCTATACTGCAAGTAAAGGCCGGAAACAAACAAACACTTGAATTTACCCAACTGATTACTTATAAGAGCAGTGCTGAAGAGAAAGGATATTTACAATTCAATTTCAGCAAACCAAGTGATGCGTACTATTTTCAATTGAACTACAGTAACGATCAGGGAGCAACTTTTGAGACCGGTAAGCGTATCGATTACCGGGACTTTGTACCGGGCAAATTAGCCAGTGCGAGTGAGACAGTGACAGAAGATGCCCAGAAAGCCAATGAGCTTTTACAATTAAAAGCTGACCATGAAGCTATTCTCAAGCAGCTAGAGCAGACTAAGACCAAGTACGAACAAGAAGTTGACTCAGAGAAGAAAGAAGCATATCGGCTTGAATACAATGCATTGGCCGAACAAGCAAATGCGATCGCCGATCAGATTAATCAACGGCTTGATGAGTCAAGTCAAAACAATAAGGAGTAGATAATATGAACAGGTATGAATCAATATTAATTACCTACAAGCAGATTAAGCAAGATTTAAAAAAGACCGCTGATAAAATTAGTGAAATTTTAAAAGCGGAGTTCTTATTCGCCAAATGGTCTGAAGGCTATTTTGTGATTAAAGTAGAAGATAAAACCTACCAAGTGGCCCAAAAGGGAAAGGATAAAATCCAAATCTCTAGTTCGTTTGGAGCTGGAACGTTCCCCTTTAGCAACATCACTAAAAAGCAAGAACAGTATGTCGTCATGCTTTGGCAGCGCTACTTAGCATTTAATCAAACGTGTAATTATTATAAGAAGCTGATTGAAACCAGTCAGCAACAACTTGAAACAGTATAGGAGAGGGTAGAGTATGAAGCCAGTAAAAAGAGGAGTCTTCGTAGGATTGATAATATATATGCTTACTGATATAATCAACAAGATAGCGTTATATATGAATGGAGGAAGTTATATGACATGGGACTTTTTTAGTAATACATTACTAATCCCTGGTTTGCTCTCATTTGCCGGCGCATTAGTGATGACGGCGCTAGGTAATTTTTTAATATTTAAAAACTTGCCCAGTAAAATTGAAGCAAGTATTGATAGTAAAATGAAGGAACAATTTAGTAATATGGAGCTACATTTTGGTAAATCAGGAAATTTATCAAACGAACATGAAGCTTTATCGAAAGGTCATGAAGACATAAAAACAACAGCTAATTATCATGAACAAGAATACTTTAAACCGCTGTTAAAAGATTTAGTTATCAAACAAGCTGTTAATGAAAACACTTCAAATGCGATAAGCTATTTAGAAACTGTCGCAGCAACCTTACAAAACAGAGAGTTGGAACACGTCAAAGAGATGGATGTACTAAAACAAGAGTTTGCGGCTCAAGTGCGGATAACGAATGCCAGCATTAAAGAGTTTAAAGATGAAAATATAAGTCTAAAAGTAAAGGTTATTGATTTAGAAAATAATGTCAAGCAAAAAGACGATATAATTCATCGATTAAAGGAACAACTATCAAAATATCAAGTCAATAATAAAGATCAAGATTATGATCTTGGAATGTAAGAAGCAATTATTGCTTCTTTTTTCTATATCAAAATTTTCAGGAGGTATCCAATATGGAGAACATAGAAAAACAAGTAAATAAGATTGTGAAACAATGTAAAGCAATCTATCAGAAAGTCCAACAAAATCAACGGGTTGAAAATATAATACTGAACTTGGTAATACTCTTGCGAATATTTAAACCTGCAGCATTAGTTTTATCGAGTGGAGTGATGATTGCTTTTCTATATTATATATGTCAAAGTGAACCGGAAAAAAGTATATTTGAAATTGCGATGATTTTGACTCCAATAATTGTATCATCATTAGTCATTCCAATTATTCTTGGTAGTATGTTTTTAAAACTGCTTACGCAACTATACCGTGGTTTAGAAATTATTGTATGGGGAATTAAACAGTTTTTAAAAGTTTTGTTTATGCTGATTTCGTTATATCCAATTCTTGATTTACTTAGATTAGTAAATACTGGTGATGAGTATTTATTTTTAGATAGATTAGTACTCTATTCAATGATTGGAATTGTACTTCTTGGACTATTGATAAGCTTTAATTATCTTTTTAAGAAGGTATGGGGACGGCGTACTCTTGGCCAATATGATGGTCAAGTGCTACCAAGTCATTTAACTGCTGCTACATTAAAAGAGGCTCATCAAAATATAAAAGATAAGGAAGGTGCAGAATATGAAGCAGATTAAGATTGCCGCCATTGATTACGGCAATGGCTATTTTAAGCGAACATATAATGGAGTAGACGTATTAGTGGATCCAAGCATCTATGCGCAGCTGCCAGATAATCAATTTATTCTAGATGAAACACAATCAGTTATTACGGTGAATAAATGGTCGGTGATTATCGGTGAGCAAGCATTAAATAGCGGCTTTCCAATTACTACCTTAGTTGGTACGACTGACGAGGAGAAGTACGCTAATCCGCTGTATAATGAACTCTTATTTGCGTTTATCGCAAAGGACATCGGCAAAGATGTCTGTATTGAACATTTAGTGCTGGGAGTGCCGGTCCATCATTATGCGAATTATGCGGAACCAGTAAAAAAGCTATTCCATAATAAACATAAAACTATCTGGATAGATAATAAAGAAATTAAAGTGAGTATTAAATCAGTGAAGGTCGTTCCCCAACCAATGGGAACCTTTGAATTGTTAGATGCAAAAGCGAGTCGCTTATTGATTATTGATATTGGATATGGGACAACAGATGTGACTGAATTTATGAACCAGGCACCATTCCAATTCTATGGTGAGAATACCGGTATTCGTCACGTGTACCTAACCCTGCAAACCTACTTATCAGAAACATTTCCATCGCTCACGTTGGATCCATATAAAACCGCTCAATATATTCAAGCCGGAAGTCTTGCATATAATGGCAAGACTGAAAAACTCGATAAAACTAAAATCAATCGAGCCATGGACTACCACTTTAATCAGCTCATGGAACTGATTAAGCAGAAGTCCGGGATTGCAGAAAGTGATGTGATTGTATTCTCTGGGGGTGCAGCAGAGATGTTTCAACCACAAATTGAACAATTAAAAAATAAGAAGATTCAATTGATGGATCAGGCGCAAGTCGCAAATGTTCTCGGGTTCTATCAGATAGGGGAGCGATTAGTATGAGTGATATTTCAATTCGCACACAGCGATTAAAATTTACGCACGAGGAATACCAAGCTCTCGGTCAATATCAGAGTGCCACCCAAGTAACGGAATTAGTTGTATGGATGGCTGCTATTTCAAAACGGTTGCCAGAAGGTATGACGCTGCAAGAGTTTTTATTGACGGCCTTAGAACAAATTGAACAAGCAAATGAACCTAGTATAGCTAAGCCATCAAACCAAGTTGAACCACATATTACGGAGCCTGCAGTGGCTGATGAGTATGCGATATTTAAAATACCTCAGGAGGAGTTCTAGTCATGAAGAAAATACGTAATCATATATTTACACCACGATTTGAGCAGTTGGTTGGTACAAGACATACCAGTGAATCGCTCGCAAGTATTACCGCTCAACCAGGTGATCAGTTTGAAATTACTTATGAAAGTAAAGCTGTAATTCGCTTGCGTTTGGTAAGCGTTCGTAAAAAGGGTGTCAAAATATTAAAGGAAAACAGTGAAATTGTTGTTCCACCGGAACAGTTTTTACATGCGTTTAGTCAGGTTGGGGTCATATAGAGGTAACTATTTTACCTCTATATGACCCTGTATAATTCTATATTTGCTTAAGTGACATATAAGGGTAATAATATTACCCTTATGTTACCCACGAATGAAGCGGTATTAGTTGAATGTCATATAAAGGTAAGATAATGACACCTATATGACCCGAACCAATATTTTTTTAAATAAATCTGTGTGACAATTGTACGTCACCGCACTGATTTAGGTGTGCCATTTGTGCGCCAAGGGCGAAAAAATGTGCCCATAGAATGGCTAGGCACTGCCTAGCTTTTCCCACTGTGTGGGAACATTCTCCCTTATGCTCATGTCTAAGGCAGACTGTGTTCCATTTTGAAAGTAGGTATAAATATGAAAGATAAACAAGAAATCCGAGTTCGCAACGTTCCAAAAGATATTGTTGCGATTCTTGATGAACAGGCAAAACGTTCCGGACTTTCTCGTGAAGAATTTTTGCGAGAGTGGTTGGAAATAATTGCGAAGCATGGCTTGCGAAAAGACATCGACATGCAGTATGGATATTTGCTTGGCGAACTGTTGAATGCATTTCATGAACAAACAATAGTGATTAATAATTTAGTCAAAGTATTAGGAGGAGAAGATGATGAATAAAAAAGATGAGCGTGTATTTTTTCGACCATCGGAAAAAGTAAGCCGGCTTCTTGAGCCACAACGAAATAAATCAGCATACATTCAACAGGCCATATTGGCGTATGAAGAAAGTAATACAATTATTGAGGAACTGCGCCGGTTGAGAATTGCGTCAAACGAAGTTCATAAAATGAATCAGATATTAATTCTCATGGTTGACTTCCTGATCAAAGAGTCGGGGAGTGATGCTTTATCTTACGCAATTGATTCGCCATACTTTTCAAAGCATCCGGTCACCACTGATATTGAAACAATGCTTGAAAATAATATCATTAATCAACAAGTATATAAAAATGGACTGCAAAGGGATTGATAAATAATGAGTGATTATATGATCCAGTCTGGTTGTAATATTATGATGGAGTACTTAACTGCAGATAATATTCGTTTCGATAGTAATGCGGAATATGAATCGATTATTGATTACATGACCAGAGAGGAAGCAACGCTGAGACATAGTGAAGCGGTCTTTACTGACATTCAAGCGAATATCCAAAAAGCAATCGAACTCCATCCCAACCAACATAATGAAAGTTTAGCTAATTATATTGAATATATGACAAGAAGCAGTGCTAGTGAGTCGAGACTTGAGCATGGGAAATTATTTAACGCTGCCAGTGGAGCATTGAGTGTTGAAGAACAAGAAGCAATTGTTGCTTCCTTTAAAGCCAAAAAAGAAAAGGGTCAAAAGATGTATTTGCAGGTTGTGTCATTTGATAATGCTTGGTTAGAGAAGTATGGCATATTAGCAGGTAATTATCTAAATGAACCATTACTAAGAACGGCAGTACGTGCCGGTATTGATCGCTTACTGACAAAAGAAGATTTTACCAGTCCGGATAATATGGAGTGGGTCGGTATTGTCCATTACAATACTGATAATATTCATGTTCATGTTGCGATGATGGAAGAGAACCCGGTTAAAATTCGTGGTCAGTTTTCGCAAGAGTCTTGGAAGGCTGCACGTAGTGGTATTGTTGCGCAGCTGATGATGGATTTAAAATTCACTAAGCAAATTGGTGAACTTAGAAATACGTTATATCAAACCGCTACGAAAACTGAAACATTAAAGGAAGCCGCATTTCTTTTTAAGACATTGACTGATGAATTACCAATCAGACGTATTTATTATGCGCATACGAAACCAAAGCAAAGAGAGTTAATCGACCAGGTCACGAATCTGATATTAAAGGATAATGCAGAGTTTCAGGAGTATTTACAGTTTGTTTCAAAGCAATCTGAATTGTATAGTGAGGCGTATGGCCGGAATTCTAAGAATGATTATTTTGAAAAGCAAGTTGCTGACCTGCGCAAGCGGATTAGTAATGCGGTGATTGCGCAGGCGTATGAGCGGAAGAAAGAAATTGTTGCTGATCGTACCGGACCGGAAAAGAAGAGCGACAAATCAAAGTCAGTTGTTTTATCCAAGTCTTTTCAGACAATGACCAGACAAGCAAGACGTGCTGCCCTTGAACAAAAACAACGTGATATGCAGGCATATCATGATTTAGATCGTGACTTGTAAGCGGAGGTGAATGTCGAATGAGCATTAAGAAACAACTTGATGAAGTCAAACAATTTTGGTCAGTACCACGAACAAATGTGGAAGCGTTACGCCGGCTAAAGAAAGAATATAAAAATCGTAATGCTAATCAAGTAGATAATTTAGAGTCATATTTACATAGTATTGGTAATGAATTTCTTGAAGAAGAAATCGAAGCTTTAGCAAGTAAAGACCCATCGGCACTCTATGATGGGTCTTTAAAATGGTAAATATGAAGGTTTCTAGAATAGTTTTAGGATGATATCTATATAGGTTTACTATTCTAAAGTTGTTCTAGAGGCTTTATTTTTATGTGAAGGGAAGAAATATATGATGAAAGCAAACATTGGAATAATAGAAGGTACTTTTGATGATAATCCTTCATCTTTTAATACGAGCTATTTTTGCCGAAGGGTATTGCCAAGACAACTCATGTTTGAGAACTTACAGATTGCATATGAAGAATCAAGAATGCACCTAGATATGAAAGTAGTTGGTGATTTGCGATGAAACGTATTCTTAATTATCCAGGTAGTAAATGGCAACATGCTCAAAAAATCATACATCTAATGCCACAACACAAATCATACTGCGAACCATTCTTCGGAAGTGGCGCAGTATTTTTTAATAAATCGAAAGTGACTCTTGAAACAATTAATGATATTGATGGTCGACTAATCAATATGTTTACCCAAATGCGTTCATGGCCGTATGAGTTAGCTCAATTAGTTGAACTTACTCCATATAGCCGAAAAGAATATGAATTATCATTTGTATTGAGTGATGATCCTTTAGAAGATGCACGCCGTATGTTAGTTCGATGTTGGATGGCGATAGGTGGTAAAACAAATGGGCCGGTTGGATGGCGACGAAATATTTCTTGGAATGGTCCATACAATACGTTTGAGTGGAATGACTTACCAAACAGAATATTTGATGTTGCGGTGCGATTAAAGGATGCTCAAATTGAATCTAAAGATGCTATTCAGTTAATTAATGAGCTAGATGTTGATACATTGCTGTATGTTGATCCGCCTTATGTCCAAAGTACATATACCGCTGCACATTACAAGTTTGAGTTTGATGATAATCAACATATTGCGTTAATTCATACCTTAAAAAAGCATGATGGATATGTGTTGCTATCAGGCTATGACAGTGAACTGTACCAAGATTTATTAAATGACTGGTATAAAATCGAATATTCAACCAATATTGGTATTACAACCCAAAGGAAGAAAACAGTGAACGAGGTGCTTTGGTTAAATTATAGACCTGAAGAACAAACTTCACTCAATGATTTTTGGCAAAGTGTTTACTGAATCAACAAAAAAACCGGCAGAATATCCGCCGGTCAGTTCGTGTAGTTCTCCCAGGAGAAAAACTACAAATAAATTATATCATACTTGTTTATCAAGTGTGCACTATTTACAAAGGAGTGAGAGTATGCAAGTATATGTTTATAGGCACATTATGTGTGTGCCATGAAATTCCAAAACTACAAACAAATTTACAAGGAGTGAATAACAATGAAGTATAAAGATAATACCGTATTTTATATTCCGGTGATCCAGGAGGCACTATTCAATGCTGAAGACGAGGTGATAGAGAAAATTAAGTTGCGATTATTATCAGATACAAACTGGACTGATATAACAAAATTTCACATCGCCATGCAAGACCGACCATACGAAATTGAAGTCTATTCCATGTATTCAAAAGCAGATATATTCAGTGAAACGTATGAATCTATCGATACACAACAATTACATGGTGAAAGTGAGCTGCTGCAAGCGTCTGATTTCCAACCATTTATCATACTTGAGTATGCAGCCGGTATATTTGGACAACCAATGATTGTCCGGAACCTTGAGGAATATCGTGCCATTCAAGCTGAAGGTGTGGATAATGCATAAATCAAATGAGAAGAACAAAAAATATTTACAATATTACTTTCATTCCAGTGAAAGCCTTGGGTCGACACTCAAGGCTTTTTTTCAAGTCAATTATGAAGCATCTTATATTAAGGAAGGGTTTTATCAATTTTATCATAACCCTGGCAGCCAAGTTGTTTTAGTTGCTCATTTAGATACAATACATCAAGAGCTGCCAACAAAAATCTTTCAGGGAGCCGGTAATACATTTTCTGCCAAAGAAGGTATTGGTGCTGATGATCGAAATGGCGTGATCGCAACAGTTGAATTATTTCGGCGATCCGTTGACAGTGGTAAACCGGTACCGTCAATCATTTTTACTTATGGTGAAGAACTTGGTGGTATTGGTGTCCGGAAACTAGCAGAGGACCGAGAACTGGTTGGACTATTAAAACAAAAGCATCTCTTCATCGAGTTTGATCGAAGAGGGGCACATGACTTCGTGACCTATAATAATAAGAACAAAGAATTATACCAGGTACTTACAGATGTCGGATTCAAAGAAGCTCGAGGCAGTTACACCGATATTGTCACATTAGCAGATGCAACTGGAGTCATGGGTGTTAATATATCTGCCGGCTATTATAATGCGCATACAAAACAAGAGTTATCAAATTTTGATGAACTCTTTTTTAATATTGATCGTATAGAAACATTGCTTCCGGTATTTGAACATAATCAGTATTTTATTGAGGAACCGGTGGCTGACATCGATTCAACAGCTGACTTAGTACGTATCGCTTATGCTGAAGCATTTGAAAACTATATTACCATGCAAAGTATGCATGGCATCGAGCACTCAATCAGCATCGAAGCTATTACTGGACTTTATCCTGACTATATTGATGAGTACGAAGAAATTGAATACCTACTTGAGTACGCCAAAGACGTGGATGTTTTGGCAGTAAACAAGCAACCAATTATTGAACATGAATATGAACAGATGGAGTTGATATAAATGTCGTTTAAAGCAATCGCAAGAGCACACATATTAGAGCGAATGAACAGTGAGTTCAAGCACCCGGATGCACTCCCGTTTACAACGATGAGTGAGCAGTTTTTAAATAACTATGTAGCAGCCAATAAAGAACATATCTATCACTTGTTTGGTGATGCCTTTTCTTTTATACAAGAGGTTCATACCTCAACCAGTAAGTTTGATGCCGACACGATCAAGGATTATTTCCGGCATCAATTAGGAAATAATTGTCCGGATGTATTAATTGAAAATGCTATTCACTTTACCCGTTATGTGATGTGTGATTCAAGTAAATCAGATATGAATACAAATAAAATAGTGAATGATTTTGAAATTTCGGGAATGACTTTTAAAGTAAATCAAAAAGTCTCAAAGTCCTTTGTAAAGTATGTGACGCAGCTGTCTAGAGATGAATCTCTACAATCAGAAGAACTCAATACCTATAAGCGCATATTTGGCGACATTTATGATCGGTATATCCAAACATTACGGCAGCTTGAATATATTGATGTCAAAATGTATATGCGGATTTCAATTGATCCACTTGATTATTTCTATATGGGCAAGACACGCACACAGCGCTCATGTACGAATTTTGATGTGCATGAATTTATGGGTAGTGATTATGCGAAGGCAGTCTTTACCTATTTACAATCACCAACATTCATTGCGACCTTACATACCGAACTAGCGAGTGCACAGCAGGGGCACGAAGGTGATTATCGACGTGTTTACTATTATGACGTTGATGAACAATTGTTACTTGGTACTAGGCCATACGGAGCAAGTAAGAAGCAGAATATCTTTTTAAGTAACCAAGTAGAACATTTTTTCCGAAACGCCTGGCAAACAAATTTTCCGGTTTCTTCAATGATAGGGCGGATCCCACAAAAAACAAAAGCACCACAATCATTCAAAGGAATGCCTAGGTTAGCTGTTCATATGAGTGCGTATGATGTTGGATACTTAGACGTTTTACATTATTACTATAATAATGACTATATGATTCATCATGCAGGAACAGGGATACAAACCTCATTCCTGGACAGTCAGGAAGAAGATGATTATATTTCAATTCAGGAGGCGAAATGGAATAAGCACAATCCATATAAAATAGCGATCAATAAAGCACGTTGTCTAGTAGCGGAATCGATGCAGCAAGAGTTTTCTCATATATTCAATGTAAATCAAAATTTATATGATTATTCTATCCATCCAAACATGCGAGAACTGGCCACAGAACAAGAGCGTGCAGCGTTCAAAAAAGCAAACCAGAAAGAAGAAGCATTTGAAATGTAAAAAGCCTTGGTACACTGAAGTGTGCCAAGGCTTTTTTTGTTATCTTGAAATATGGTATAATTATTACTGCATACAGAAAAGTATGCGGCAAATTTTACTAAAGCACGATATGTAATGGGTTGCATAACGTGCTTTTTTAATTGTGATATATCTGATATAATAATAGTTGAGATCACAAAACGGTTGACGGTAGAGCCTCTTGAAGTTTTTCAAGCATCAGGAGGCAACCCCTCCTGAGAGTAATTGAAGGAGGTGGTGCGTATGTCAGATGATATTATTGTTGCGATTATTGGGGCAATTGCCCTGGTAATTACAACGACAGTAACAGCAGTTGCTAATTATTATTCTGCCAAACAAAAAAACTACCGCCAGAGCCGGTCAAGCAAAAAGCGGTAGTATCAACTAATTATTGAGGCTCACCGTCAACTTGACTGTGGTCTCTTTATATATATATTATAGTATAAACAGCAGGGGATTGCAAATGATATAAATTATTATTAGGAGTCAAATGATGGGAAAAGAGAATGTTAAGAGAATATGTATTTACTTCATTGCTACTTTATTTGTTTTTGGAATAGTGTTCGTAATAGATGGACTTAACATTGGCACACTATTATTTTCAAATCTAGTATATAATTTGAATTGGGATTTACTTGGAATTTGTGCTACGATAATTACAGTAGTTATTGGCTTTTTTATAAGTTTCGCTTTGATTGAGAAATCAAACATTGAGAAAGACAAGCAAATTAGAGCAATAATAAGTATAAGGTACAATAACATAAAAAACAATCTTGGAGAACCATTTAAAATTCTAAAAACAGAGTGTAGATGGCCAAGTGACTTATCTTTAGATTACTATAGAGAACAACTTGACGAAAATTATATCGAACTAAAAGAAGTAGCGCTTAGTGGATATCTTGCTAATGAAGATTATGTATTTTGTAATTATTTGTATGATTTATCGAGTATCAGTCTATCTGAGGTAGAAAATCAATACCAAATCCCAAGAATTGCTGATGATTTAAGTATTTTAGAAAAAGAAATTAGGAAGAAATATTCTTTAAATAAATCTAATAAATATAGTGAATTTCTCGAAAAAATTGGCTTTTATCAAGATAATAAATAAATTGTTTTCACGTTGAGGTTTACATAAGCTTTATGATGCGAAATATGAAAAAATTATTGAAATTATATTATTTTGATTTACTAAGTATATGAGATTTGCTATATTAAGACTAAGCAAAATACTTTCTGGGGAGTGAGGAGTTTTGTAAAAAATATTAGGAGGAAATATAATGAAATTATTTGACAAAATTGGAAACGGATGTTGGTATTTTTCGCTAGTAATCTTAATGTTTGTAACTTGTATAGCTGTTACAATACCTGTTAGTGCAAATGCTGAAGAGGGAATCCATACAGAGGAATTTAATGCCACTGTAAAACAAGAGGAAGAAGTTTATCAAGATGCTGGTATTGACGAAGTTGAAACTGAAATATCTGCGCTTGAGGCAAAGTATGCTCAAGAACAGAATCAATCAGTCTCTCCTACTGCTAGAACTCTAGGTGCCCAATCAGTACAATCGTATAATAATCCACAAGAATACTATACAAATGAAGATTTGGCAAAATTAGAAGCTTTAAATAACGTTAGAGCTGATAAAATTATGGAATTAGGTGTTGCTGGTGGCGCAAAAGAAGACAATGAAATGGAGTCATCACAGCCGGTAATGTCTATGCAAAGAGCCGCGAAGTGGTCATACTATGGTTGGAATGGAGCAGGAGATATTTTTATTCATACATATACTCCTTTCCCAATGGGAGATTTCGGTCATGCTGGACTTGGTGGTGATACTCCAAGTACAACTATAGAGGCGAAGGGCGAAGGCAAAGTTGTAAAATGGTATTCAGACCAATTTTTTACATATAAGCCAAGTACAGGATTATTAACTGCAGTACATGATAATGGTGCGTGGGCTTGGTACCGAGTATATAGTGCTTCCCTTCAACAGTACCAAGATGCCAAAAACTATGCCCATAATAAAATATTAGGTGCACCATATCCTAAAGATATTCATTGGACATTCTATAATCCAAACATGTCGAGTTGGGAATATCATTGTGCGGAAGTTGTTCATTTTGCATGGTTACGTGGAGCTGGGAAGTTGGTTAGTAATTCTAAAGACAATAAAGCAGTCGGACCATATGGTTTGGGACCACAGAACAAGTATGGAGCTACATATCGATATCGTGGTGATTTAAGCTCGAAAGGATCGAATAATTAGTATGAGGAGAACTTTTGCAATACTTGGATATGTCTGTATGGCAGCAATTATAGGTGTATCGGGATTCTTTGTTTATCAATATATATTTCCACTTAAAGCTGAATCTGGAGATCTTATTGTTTTTTCAATGACATATAATGGACCAGAAACAACGAATCACGCCTACATATTGAGAGGTGAAGAACCAAATACTCAATTGGTAGGTGAATTGAAAATACCTAATGAATTAAAAAATGGAAAAATCATGGGTAAGTATTTTGATTACGAAAATTCAGTATTGTACTTCTCAAACGACTTTGGATTTTATTCATATAATCTTGAAAGTAATGAAGTTATTACAATTCAACAAGGTCAAGCTGGATTTACATTCAAAAATCTTGATGGAGTGATTTGGTATAATCTTGATGTTGGCTTTAATCAACAAAAACCTGAGAACGGCTATACCAATCAATTATGTGAATATACGATTAATACTGGAAATAATACTTGTCACACTATTCATAATCTGCAAATATTTGATGTTGATATGGATATAAATAGTTACTATTTGGCAGGGTATGCAAGTGATTATGAAAATTTCAACAACATGGTTAAAAGCTTTTTGGTATTAGATAATCAATTTAAAGAAACAAATAGAGTTAGAATTGATTTTAATGATGGTTGGTTTCCAGAAGTATTTGTAAATAGCCAAAACAACCAAGAAGTTATGATTTATAACGATATTGTATATTATTCTTATAATATAACTACTAAAGAGTTTTACGAGGATAATATTCAAACGTATACTACTAGGCTTAATTCAGGATTTAAATCATACAATATTGTTGGTGGTGGGCATGGTCATCTAGATTATAATGAAGAAAAAAACTGTACTAATATTGCATATGCAGGAGAATCTGTATCATGCAAAGATGGGATGTTAATCATTCAACCGTTGTCACAAGGGTATCGTTCTAATCCATATAGTAATGGTTTTCTTGTGAGACCGAATGAGATAATCAGAAACGGTGGAATTATTGAAGAATATATCAATATTATTGATTTAGAGACCCTTACTGAAATTAAAAGATTTAATTTAGTTGAACCTATTTCAGGAGTAAAAGACGCAATATATATTCCATAATAAGACTAAAACACATCAATGGATTGATGTGTTTTAGTCTTTGGTTAACATAATCTTTATTATATGAATATTGTGAAATAGTGATAAAAACGGTGGAAAATTCAATTTTCGCTGTTTTTTTCACTTTTTTGTGACTTAACGTTTCGTTTTGTTATAGGCTCATGTTATAATAACCATGAGGCCATTTAGATGGTTGTCGGTGGTAGCCTCTTTCGAGAGGTTGAAGAACCTCTTAGATCTATTTTCTGGAACTGGAGGTGATTCGTTTTTTATGACAGAGGCGATATTTATTGCTCTTATCACTTATGGATCTGCTATTGTGATTGCAATTGTTGGTGAAATTGGTAAGATTATTATGCAAAAGATTAAAAGTACTGACCATAGAAAAAACCACCGCGGCCGACCAAGCAAGCGGTAGTTAATCACAAAAACATTTTTTAAAGCTACCACCTTCAACTGATAATGGTCTCTTTTCTATTTCATTATAGCATGCCCGCGGAAAGCAAACAAGAGATTTAATAAAAATTGCTTGACAAATGCGTTGTTTTTTTGATAACATAAGAAGCCTCGTTTTGACCATTTAGTATTTGATGGTCATTTTTTATTTGGCAATAGAATGCCATGACAGCTGTACATCCATTTTAGGTTTTGTCCATTGTTCTAGTTTTGCACCGGCAAGGTAATCAGAAATCTGATCATCATCTAACATTAACGGTAATCGATCATGAACAACCTCGAAAGCTGGCGTTGCTTGTTGTGTTATTATGACATAATGCGGTATACCATCAGTGATTTTGTACAAACCGGCAAATTTTATGATGTCCTGGTTGTTTTCGGTTATGATATTTTTCTCTTTACGGCCGGTTGAGTCGGTCCACTCGTAAAATGCCGATGCCAGGATTATACAACGATGCAGCGTAAAATCTTTCCGGTAGAACGGTTTTTCTAATAGTGTTTCTTGCCGGCCGTTTATGATATGGCCTTTATGGTCCCATTTTGGAATACCCCATTGCATAACCATGTACCCGGAATTGGTTTGAACAATCCCGGAATTAGTTGGGAACACTTCATAAGTTGCTGACTTGTCACTATATTTCAATTTAGCAATTTCATCAGGATCATTATCTAACAGATCCATAGCGGTACTATAACCGATTGATTCATAGCGGCCACACATAGCCATCACCCCTACTCCATATTGTAACCTGATTATACTACGTGGCATAAATTGCGGTTATTGTTATGCAATAAAAAAGCAGCGGCTTAAATGGCCACTGCTTGGGATGCGGATTGATGGATAAATCTATCTGCAGGTTTATTATATCAAACTACTTTGATTTAGCAATAAAAAGATGGCCCCGGTAAAACACCGGAACCAAGGGGATGAGGAAGATAGAAAAAAAGAAAGGAACTTTCTTTTTGGGTAACATATCTGCTACCAATAAGTAGTATAACACCACTCGCTCTGGCCTACAACCACAAATTATATTTTATGTAAAATAAAGCAGCCCCAAATCGAGGCTGCCAGTTATAGGGATTTACTCTAGAAATAGAGTTTCATGGATAAGCATACGTGCACATGTATGCTCTTTCATTCTATCATACTAGGTCTTGGTCTGCAATAACGGTGATTACTCAAAATATTCTGCTTTTGATTCTAGTTCAATATATTCAGCAAACTCCATTTTTATTGTGTTTTCGTCTAAGTTCATGTACTGAATGTATTTTGAAACATTTTTCGGGATTTTCATTGTCTCAATGTCATGGCTGTATCGTATTTTTAGTGCCCTTACGAATGCTGCTGTTTGTCTTTCATCGAGTTGCTGCATATATGGTTTAATATACTCTTCAAAGACAAATTCTCTATACTGCTGCTCAAGATCAATTGTTCTCATTACTCTATCCATCCTATCAGTTTTTATTTATGATACCATACTATTATTTTGTTTTGTAGTGTCATTTTTGCACTAGACTTCTTTAATCATCTATAATATTGTGATTTCTTGATTTATATTATATACTAATGTATAGGGAATGAGAGGAGAGATGGTTATGATAACGTATTTACCGGGCCAATATACTTGTGTATCGTGTGGCGGTAAAATTGTAATTCAAGAGAAAACAAAAGATGCATTAGTGTGTCCGAAGTGTGATGGCACAGTATTTTCAAATTGCAGCGGTTTTCGACCAATTAAAAAACCGAGACAAGACTAAGTGGGAAGGCTTGCAAAGCTCTTCTACTTGTTGTATACTATGTATGTACAGCGATGGTTAGTTAGTACATTAAAAACATAAATAAAAAAGAAGCCAGCTTCGACTTTGGCTTCTTTTTTTGTGGCCTCTCTACTCACGATTATCTTTATTATCTCTCAATAATATGATAATGAGTAGGATTACGATGGTTAGTAATTCCATTAAAAACACCTCGCTTTCTTGGCGAGTATAGTTTAGCCACGTGTTTTATTATACCATAAATCACTATTTAATTAGCATCAATTTAAACACAAGGCAACTGCACGTGCAGCTGCTTTTTTTATTTAATATCAATTATTGAATCATTTTGAATAAATACTCCGCTAATATTAATATGACCAGGCTTTCTATCATGATTGTTATAATAGCCGGTAATTATTTGAATATTATCGTTAAGCCAATAACTCACTGTAATTGGTTTATTGTACCCCAAAGTCATAAATGGTCCATCTTGATTGCTATTCACTGTTTTCACCCGTAATCTCAATTGAAATGAATGCTGTAAACTCATACTTCGTTTCCTGAATAATGATAAAGCGATCAATCAGATTGACTTTATCAACTCTGCCGGTGATTGCTATTATTTGTCCATCTTTGAAATATTTAAGTGCTATTTTGGTTTCTTTCGGCCGGATGGCCAACATAACCTGGTTTATCTCCTCTATTTGTTCTTCAGATAATTCTGGCTGAGTTTTCAAGTTATTAATACGATCCAGGTGATACTGGCCAGCTATTGGATCAGAGAGTGCAGCAAATGGATACCACTTCTCTATTTTGCGTACTTTATCAGGTTTAAGCATTATGACCACCCACCAAACCGCTTCTCGCCAAGAAGCTTGCTTTCGGCATTAGTGAAGTGGCGCTAAATAACGCTGTCTGGCCGTATTTTCGTTTTATTCCATTTATGGCCACGTTTAACATATACTGGTTGTCTACGGGCCGAAACA
>NZ_VBWP01000016.1 GCF_005771635.1 Culicoidibacter larvae
ATATTTACAACCTCCGTAACATTAACTATAATATAACAAATCATGTATATAAAGTCCAACTTCTGTGGTTCACCTCAACCATCCGACAAAAGTATAGCCGGCTCTTGTTGGGTTGGTTAATGCATCTAGATTCACTGATGAGTCAGTTGGTTGTGTCAATGTTGCTGGAGCACCAGTTCCGCCATTAGCATCAAAAGTAATGTTTTGGTCGTCAGCAGTAAACTGTGCGTATAATGTTTTGTTTGACGCTGGCATCTTGTTAGTCGCGAAGTTCCACTTCGTTCCACCAGTCGCTGCATCGAACCAACCACTGAATGTATAACCAGATTTAGTTGGTACTGTTGCTGGTTCTACTGCTAATGCATCAAAGGCAACTGTTTGGGTAGAAGTTGTCCCTTGATCATTAAATGTCAGTGTGTAGTTATTTCTTGTATATTGAGCGTACAATGTTTTGTTTGATGCTGGCATTTTGTTAGTTGCGAAGTTCCACTTCGTACCACCAGTTTGGGCATCAAACCATCCAACAAAGGTAAATCCGGTTTTTATTGGCGCCGTTGGCTCAGTCACCAATGTATCATACACAACTGTTTGGGTGGTCGTCACAGCATCATTGTCAAATGTCATCGTGTAACTATTGATGGTAAATTGGGCATACAACTTCATATCATTCGCCGGCATTTTGCTGGTCGCGAAGTTCCATTGGGTACCACCAGTTGCGGCATCAAACCATCCTGTAAATGTATATCCGGTTTTCACCGCATCAGCTGGCGCAGTCGCTACTGTATCATAAGTCACTTGTTCATCTGCCGGTTTCGTACTTGTTGCGCCATTGGTCGCGACATCATAGCTCAACACATACTTGTTAGCTGTATATTGTGCATAAAGCATAACATCCATTGTTCCCACTGTATATGGGAAAGTTACTTTACTTCCGCCAGTAGCCGCAGTAAACCAGCCAGTAAATGTGTATCCGGTTTTTACTGCTTCCGGTTCAGTTGTGATCGCTTCTCCTGGGAAACGAGTAAATGTCGCCGTTGCGGTGCTGCCGCCAGTTCCGGCATTCATACTCACTGTTGTTGGGGCAATTAGTCCGGCATTGATCGTATCAAAGCCGATTGCGCTTGGCGTCAAGTTTGATGTTGTTGCTTTATCATGCGTGGCAGTTGCTGTAGGTGTACTACCACCACTTGTTACTGGGCTAAAACGAATTGTGTCATCGGTCACCGGGTTAGTAAAGACAATATCTACATTTTGTGCTTTATCTAATCCTAAGAATGCATAGCTGCCATCCACGCCATCTATAGTTTTAGTCGTCGTTGTTTCGATGACAGTTGTTGTCCCCGCTTCAAGGGCAACGACTGTCACGCCATTACGCCCGGTTTCTCCAGTATCTTTTAAACCATTTCGGTTAGTATCATTAAATACTTGGCCTTTTACCACACCGGTTTTGAGACGAATTGCGATTGGTTCACTTGGTTTATAACCGGCATTGCCATCCACACTTCGATAAATTCGCGCTGAGTAAATATTTGTCAGCCCGGCATGCAAGTCAGCATCGGTATCAGTCAACGCCAATGGGAAGGTAATTACATCGCTGGTTCCATCAACAATCGGATCATTAGTAATGATCTTCACCATGCGAATATCATCTTTATTAGTAATTGCACTCCATGGCACAAATGCTGCCGAGTCTTTATCAGTTTCATATGTTGTTGCATAAAGAACCGTGTAGTTAAGTCCGGCTGAACTAGTATCAACTTCCGACAATACTGATGCTGTCCACGTAAATGCTTCTTTTTGAAGATGAACACTCGGATCAAAAGCACCTGGTGTACCTGGGATTAAATCAGTCGCTTCTCCCGCTTTTGGAATCGGAATAAGCGCCGTGTATCCGGTAATTGTTTGTCCTGAATTATTAGCTACAGCTAACTGGTACTTGGCATCACCCTCAGGGTTTAAATCAATAATAGATTTTTGCGTGTCATAATCATATGTTACCCAAGGTCCATTGTTCAAATTCGCAGCCGTTGTTACTACAAATGCTTTTTGTGCTTGAATTTTTAACGACTGGTTGTTGTTTGCTGATGATAGTGGCTCCGTCAAATCACCACTGCCAGTTACATTAAAAATATTTCTGATTCCTTGATAACCATCTGGAGCAGCGCCAATATTACTATCATATGGTTTTACCTGCACTAATTCATTTAAAACAATTGCTGTTGTTGGTGCAGTTTTCTTAGGTGTTACTTTATAAGTTACATTTGCTCTTAAATTAGTATTGGTATCCGGATCAACTCCAAGTACAACATCAGGTAAATCAATACGATATACTTTATTATTAGTGTTATCGATTATTTCAGTAACAGATAACGTTCCATTTGCAACTGAATAAGTTTGTCCGTTCCAAGTTACATTAAGTGTTGACTTGTCAATCAATAAATAATCACCTTCACGAAGATAAACACTTATTCCTTCTAAATTATTTATTCTTGCTGCCCCATTTACGGTATTATTTGATAATGAGAAATCAAGTGCCGCCTGATAAGCATTTCCGCTAATCACTGACGTATTCAAATTACTCCCAACATGAATGACTGCTCGCCCAATATTAGTATCAACAATATTAATAGTACCTTCTTTTTTGCTCACTGTTGGATCTTCAAATCCAGTTTCTTTTTTACCGATAGTTAATGTACTCTTATAAGTTTTACTTGCCGGAATATTCAATACCTTACCATAGTACCGTACTGACGAAGTATATAAGTACGCATAATTGTCACTTGATCCCCAGCCGGCATTAAAACTACCATTGTATTCCCAAGTAAGTTCGCTAATATATTCGTCTGAATCAGTAATACCCAAATTATCCTTATTTATATGATGATAATTAGCTCCAAATAGTTGTGCTTGACTTAAAGTATATGTGTTGCCAAGATTTGTCTTGGCGACAATATTTTCTACTTTTACACCAGTTTGTGCTTGCAAAATTATATATTCAACACCTACAACTCCTGCACTATTTGTGAAATCAAGTCGGCCAATTTGACTTGACAATGTATCAGGAGTTTCATTGACTAATTGATATGAACCTAATAATGTTCCAGAAGTATTCAAATTTTGGAAGGCATAATTTTGTGTAGCTACCTTAATAGATAAATTTTCATCACGTTCTGCTAATATATTAACTGTAAGTCCAGTCAAACTCGGAGTAGTTTTAGTGACAACACTACCATCCAAAAGTGTAACTGCAACTGATCTTGATTTTGCTAAAATATAAGTACCAACCGCAGCATCATTCGGTATTGTATAGTTAATTGCAATATCTTTACTTGGTGTTGAACTTGGTCGCGGGTTATTATTGAATTGGATAGTAACAACATCGACAGTTGTCGAGCTGATTGTATCAACTGAATAATTAATGTCATATTTAGTGCTGGAAACACTTTGAAACCCCAAAGCTTTGGGAACCTCAATAACATACTCAATTTTTTCATAAACAACTGTTTTATCATAGATACTTCCAATATATGCATCAAAATAATAAATTCCTGCCCCTGATTCACCAGCTAACTTTTGTTGAGGTATAGTTCCTAACGCAGAGTTAGTTACAAACGCAATATTTGCAGTGCTTCCTGCAGATAAAGTAATTGAATTAATCTTAGAATTATCCTTATCTTTTAAAATCCCATTATCTAAATAGGTAGTATTAATTTCAATTGGGTCATTTTTAGTCACAGCATTATTAATAAATCCCAAAGCATAACTTTGATTAATACCTAACTGCAACTCAATTGTCGCACTCTCAGTTCCAGGAGAAAATTCATATTCTAAAACCCCGGTTTTAGGATATACACCGTTCACCAGCGGATCAGGAGTAAATGTAGCATTCATTACAATACCTTGTAACTCTGCCGGTAATTTCGAGCTATCAAATTTCCATAATTTTACATTATCCGCTACCATACCATGAGCACCTTGCAACGCTAAAACATTGTTAATTTTAATTTGCAACTTACGCTCAGTTATTGTTGCATCAGTTGGGAATGTTGATTTAACAATCAACGTTTTAGGTGCAACCGCTGTTGCTGAACCACTGATAGTAATATCATTGGTTACACTTAAATCAACACCATCAAAAACAGCAAATCCCGCTGTTGAAAATGGCGTCACAACTAAGCCACTGCCTAACACACCAGCAGCTTCTGAATTATCTTCCGCTTCTGAAGCAGACTGTTGCTCCTCCTCAGTTTGAGGCTCGGCATTTCCCATACTTGCCTCAACATTCTCTTCACTATTAGTCACATCATTTTCACCGGTTAATGCAAACACCGACAAATTAGTTTGTGAACCAATAACTGCAATAGTTATAAAAGCGATAAACGCTACCTTAATATATTTTTTCATGAACTTTCGTTCCCCCTTCAAATACTCTTTCTGCAACCGACAGGCTGTCAATAATATTGTAGCAATTGTCCAGATTCCTACAATGAATATTCAACTAAAATTTATGAACTTCTTGAATTTGTGATTTAGTGCACATCGTCTTTTTGAAAAACTAAGCAGTGCGCTTCGGGCCAGCCGAAGCACACTGCAAACTTCCCCATCAATCGAGTGAATCACCTTGACGTGACTTCAACAAAAAAGCCACCTGCTTGGCAATTTTCGTCGTAGCCACATAATGAACTAACAATAAAATCAAGGGCACGACCAGCAGTATTCCTAAAAACGCTTTAATAGTTATCCCGAACCAAACATTGAAAGCACTAAAATCAAGCGGATTAGCATCAAAAGTATCAGTGTACCAATAACCCGCCTGCTTATTTTTATTATAGTCATCATCAAGCACAGCATTACTAGTAACATGCACTGCGGCCCGGGTTTGCACCCCGCCCTCAGCACTAACCACCAGCACATACGTGCCAATTACCGGTTTTATCGCTCCAGCATCAAGGTCAACTAACGCCACTGCGGCCAAATCATCAATCCGCCACGCCTTCGCTTCGCTCCAGGCAATCCAATCCTCAGCGGTTGCACTTACAACCTGCTCGCCGGTAACGCTAATATCCTTAGCATCAATAGCGAGTACGCCATCGACAACAGTATTCTTCCCACGAATCGTCATCGCAATCGTCTTCTCAGTCACCTTGTCACCATCAAGATATTGAAGGGTAACCCGGTAAGTGCCGGCACCCTTACCCTCGGCATCAAGCCGCTTTAGTTCCTCGGCCATTGCCTCGGCCTCTGACTTCGGCATCATCGCCGAAACCGAAACCGGCCGCACCACAGTTAAACAGAAAACTAGTGCGCAACATATCATTGCTAACCATTTACGCATGCGTATCACCGGCCTTCAACGGCAGCTTCACTTCAAGTAAAACACCTTGTTCAAACGGCATAAATGAACAACTGCCATTATTCGCTTCAACAATCCGCTTTACCGTCACCAAACCAATCCCGGTCGCATGCTTATCGGCAGCGCCAACATGGTAGAATAAATCAAAAATACGGTTGAAATCAATCTTTGAGGTATCAGCAATATCATTATATGCTCGTAAAACAAATTGCTCATGCTCCTCATATACTTCAATCTCAAAATTGCCACCATCATCGGTATATTTAGCCGCATTGGATAAAACATTATGAATAATCTGCTTGAACTGCAAAGGATCCATAAAAACATCCAGCCGTTTTGGTGCATCCAAATAATATGCCACCTTATGATCTTTAAAAAGTGGTCTAAAACTATTCAACAATTCTTTAATAACCGGCACCACATTAAACTGTTCGGCTTCCCGCATCGTGCCATCCGGCTCATTTTTTAGGATGGTCAAAACATCAACAATCTCAGCCATAAGCTGAGCATTGTTGTGCGCCAGTTCCTCAGTTATCTCTGAAAGCTTTGGATTCGCACCTGCTTCTTTCCCTATCTGCTCAATTTGCAACTGCTCAATACTCAGTGGCGCCTTAATATCATGAATCAGCGATTGTACTAACTGCAACTGATTCTGATAGCCTTCCTGACGAATCTGCAATTCTTGCTCAAGGCTCGTATATTGAACACTATATGAATCAAATTTTCCTTTCAGGTCATCAGTAAAATAACTCAGTTCTTCCGAAAGCAAGTCATACTCACTGCTTTCCTCAGTTCCATGCACCTCATTTAAGCGGTACTCTTTTAACTTAAAGATATTATCCCGCAATCTCGTAAACGGTAAAATCAAATTCCTGAAAAGTACCACTATCAAGATGATAATGATGATACATAATATAATAACACCAACGATAACTACCGTTAAAATAACTTCAAAAACCTGTTGCGGATTTTGCTGGTAAATAGCAAGCCACACCTGGTACTCAGTGCCATCTTTTTCAAAAATAAATGCGCTTTGATAACTCAAAGCACTGCTGCTGATCGATTGATTCAAAACCGAAAAATCAGTAACCGGCATCGATGAGTATATTGTCTCACCAGGCGCCAAAACGACTAATTCCATTTCATTGGCGGCAACAATATTTGCCAGTTGTTCATCAAGCTGGCCAGATGCACTGCCAAGTGCTGTTTCAACTTCTGTGACAATAGCTTCGCTGTTATTCTTGTTCATAGTTGTATATATCTGCGGGATATTATAAATCATCACCATTAATGCTGCTATGATAATTAAATATAAAGCAATGGTGGCAAAAAAGAGTATGCGCCATTTTCTACGTTTTGTCATACTACTCAACCCACTCGTAACCAACACTGCGAACTGAACTGATGCACGACAAGTTCATTTTCTGACGTAACTTTTTTACATACGCATCAACAATTCGCAAATCACCATAGGCTTCACCGCTGCGCCATACTTTTTTCAAAATTTCTTCTCGGGTATGGGTTACGTTTTTATACTGCAAAAAGAAAATCAACAATGTATATTCTCTGGCGGTCAAATCAACTTCCTCTCCATCTTTAGTAACCCGGCGATTCTTAAGATGCACTTCAATATCCTCATAACGACTCGAAAGCACTAATTGCCGCTGCCCGGTTTTCTCACGCAACACATGTTCAATCCGTTTCAAAATAACCGCAATCGGTGCCGACTTCTTCAAAAATTCGCTTGCATATAAATCCAAGCTCTTGATTTCATCTTGTTCATCATCTGACCCGGTCAAAATGATGACCTTAATATCGTCATCATATTTCCGCAACAACGCCAAAAATTGATGACCATCAATAGAACTCATCTTTAAATCACTGATAACCAAATCATAAACCCGTTCACGAAAAAAGCGCAATCCGTCAGCAGCATCACTGGCACAGTCTACTGCATAACCTTCATGCACTAACAAATCTCGAATTACCCCCTGATACTTCGGATCATCGTCCACAAATAAAATATTACTCATATTTCAGCCCCCCTGATAACATAATATTCATATAAAATTATATCTATAAAGTAAGTGCAAAGTCAATTTTGATAAACTTTCGCAATATTACTCGCTCCGCTATATACCTAAGATTATCACCAGTTTTAATGAAAAACAATTAATTTCCAGCTATAATTGTGAACAATGTGAACGCCTTCTGGTGAAAACTCATAAAAAACCTCGGCAAGCGCTGCGCTTGCCGAGGTTTATAATTTTTATCCTAACCGATTGAACCTTCCATTTCCATTTTCAGCAACTGATTTAACTCAACCGCATATTCCATCGGTAATTCACGAGCAAATGGTTCAATGAAACCAAGAACAATCATCTCAGTAGCTTGTTCTTCAGTTAAACCACGACTCATTAAGTAGAAGAGTTGTTCCTCAGAAACTTTTGAAACTTTCGCTTCATGCTCTAAAGTAGACTCACCATTTTTAATATAGTTGTATGGAATCGTATCTGACTTCGATAAATCATCCATAATAATCGTATCACACTCAATATTCGAATGCGCACCAATAGCATTTGGTCCATGTTCTACGACACCGCGGTAAGTAACATTTCCACCATTACGTGATATTGATTTAGAAACAATTGATGATGAAGTGTTTGGTGCTAAATGAATCATTTTAGCGCCGGCATCTTGATGCTGACCTTTACCCGCTACCGCAATTGAGATGGTTGTACCAATTGAATGTTCACCTTTTAAAATAATTGCCGGATATTTCATCGTAACAGCTGAACCAATGTTCCCGTCAATCCATTCCATCGAAGCACCGGCTTCACAAATGGCACGTTTAGTAACTAAGTTATAAACATTATCTGACCAGTTTTGAATTGTTGTATAGCGGCATCGGCCACCTTTTTCAACATAGATTTCAACTACCGCACTGTGCAATGCGCTGCTGTCATATGTTGGTGCTGTACAGCCCTCAACATAATGCACATCTGCGCCCTCATCAACAATAATCAGGGTGCGTTCAAACTGCCCCATATTTTCAGCATTAATCCGGAAATATGATTGTAGTGGTTGCGGTACTTTTACACCTTTAGGTACATAAATAAATGAACCACCTGACCAGACTGCACTATTCAATGCAGCAAATTTATTATCAGTATATGGGACTACTTTAGCCCAATATTTTTTGAATAATTCCGGATACTCTTTTAAAGCTGAATCGGTATCTAAGAAGATAACCCCCAACTCTTCAAGTTCCTTATTAATATTGTGATAAACCATTTCTGATTCATATTGTGTTGCTACCCCAGACAAATATTTTTGCTCTGCTTCGGGCAATCCTAAACGATCAAAAGTATCCTTAATCTTATCAGGAACATCATCCCAACTGGTTTCAACCCGGTCACTCGGTTTGATGTAATAATAGATATCATCAAAATCAAGACCGCTTAAATCAGCGCCAAAATCCGGATCTTTATGCGTTACAAACTCATGATATGATTTTACGCGGAATTCAGTCATCCATGCAGGTTCACCTTTAATGGCTGAAATCTGACGAACAACATCCTCGCTTAATCCCTTTTCTAACTTAAGTACACCTACATCACCATCATTAAAACCATATTGATACTCTTCTTGTGGCATGCTTTCTTTTGTTGTGTCACTCATGTTTTCACCTCTATCTCATATAACGGACTTTCGCAAACCCGATATTTGTTTTCAAATTTATTTATCTTCATGGATGGCGTCGCTGACGGCCGTCCATGCAAGTGTTGCACATTTTATTCTTGGTGGCAATTTTGCCACACCGTGAAGGCTAATCGCTTCTTCAATTAAATCTTCATCAAATGGTTGATCAGAAACCATATATTTGAATGCAGTAATAACCTCGTCAGCTTCTTGAATCGTCTTCGCTTTTAACAACTCACTCATCATTGAGGCCGATGCACAACATATTGAACAACCTGACCCTTGATGGCGGACATCAACGAGCTTCTCACCCTCAAGCTTCACTTGCACCTGAATATCATCGCCGCAAGACGGATTTTTCAAGTGAATCGTATGATAGGCGTCATCATCAACCAACCCCTTATTCCGAGGATTTTGATAATGATCCATAATTATTTGCCGATACCATTGTTCGATATTATTTTGTGTCATTTTAAATTTCTCCCTTATGAACTGTTTTGCAGCCGGGCTGCCAAGCAGTTCAATACAAGTCTCTTGCTTTTTACTATTGCCAGAAATTGATTGAAAGCGATTGAAAGCGGAGGAAATTGAGGAAAATTAGGAAGGAGCGTATTCGACATACGTGACTGAGTAATTTTTCTCAACTTTCTTTGATTGCAAACGCTTTTCAAGATTTCTAGAACAGCGCGTCTAGAAAACTATCCGCCTGCTTAGCCGCAACAATCCATTGGTCAACATCTGCTTTATTGTTATACAGATAAAGACTCATACGCAATGTTGCCGGCTGATGCAACCAAGTTAACAATGGCTGCGCACAGTGATGACCGCTGCGCATTGAAATCCCTTCACGATCATAAACCGTCGCTGCATCATGGGGATGAATTCCGATATGATTATATGTAATTATCCCGCTACTATGATTATGCTCATTATAAATTTCAATGTTGGCAACTTGTTTAAGTTGCTCAACCGCATACTCACGCAAAGCTGAAACATGATCATGAATAGCTTGAATACCAATTGCCTCAATATATGAAATTGCTGCTCCCATACCAATGACCTCAGCAATCATCATTGTTCCGGCTTCAAATTTATGCGGTGCATCTTTAAAGCTAGTATCATATATATCAACAATATGATTCATTTCACCGCCAAACTCAGTCGGCGGCATCTTTGCCAGCAGCTCTGCCTTACCATAAAGCACACCAACACCGGTCGGACCAACCATCTTATGCGCACTAAACGCATAAAAATCGCAATCCATATCGGTAACATCAACAGCTTCATGAACAATACCTTGCGCTCCATCAACAACGAAATATGCACCAACCTCGTGTGTCAGTTCTGCTAAACGCTTCACATCATTATGCGACCCCAACACATTTGAAATATGATGCAGTCCCACAATCTTTGTCTTTGCTGACAACACACTTTGCAATCCCTCCGGCGTTACTCCGCCAAAATCATTCAAAGGCGCTAAGATAAGCTTAGCCCCTTTGCGCTTAGCAAGTTGCTGCCAAGGAATATAATTGGCATGATGTTCAGAAAGACAAACAACAATCTCATCGCCGGCTTCAATGATTAACTCACCGAAAGACGATGCAATCATATTAATACTTGTAGTCGTTCCGCGAGTAAACACGATTGTATTCGGATCTTTTGCTCCGATAAACTCTGCCACTTGCGTACGAACTGCTTCGTATGCAAGTGTAGCTTCATAACCAACCGAATCAACACCACGATTAATCGTACCACCATAAGTGTAATAGTAAGTATCCATCGCTTCAACAACCTGGCGCGGTTTCAATGTTGTTGCTGCACTATTCAAATAAATGAACGGCTTATTATTCACTTGTCGTTCCAACATTGGAAAATCTTTACGCAGGTCATCAAATTTACCCATACTACTCACCTATATTCTAGATTGTTGCAAAGCCGCTCGCAATCTTTGAAAGTCGTGAAAAATTGCTCAGTCACGTATGTTTAGATACGCTCCCTCCCAATTTTTCACAACTTTCTTTGATTTCAATCGCTTTCAATCAATCTACATTTTCTACTTAACTTTAGACTCGATAATTGCTTTAATCCGCTCACGCGTTTGCTCATCTTTCACCGCTTCAATAACCGGCATTAAGAATCCGGCCGTTACTAAGTGGAAAGCATCCAGCTTACTTAATCCGCGTGATTGCAAATAATACAACGTTTCATCGCTCACGCGACCAACACTACCGGCATGCCCGGCAATAACATCGTATTCATCAATTAACAACACTGGGTGGACATCACCGCGTGCGGTTTTGTCCATAACCATAATTCGGCTTTCTTGCTGAGCATCACTTTGATGCGCACCTTTTTCAATAAAGCCAATCCCTTCAAACAATCCGGTTGCATGTCCGGTAATAACCCCATGGTTAGTAATGAATGAAGTTGTATTCGGGGCAAAATGATTTACCCGTACTTTGTGTAATTGTTTTTGATGATCATGTCCATACATCATCACTTTAGTATATGCTTCCGCACCAGGTGCCACAAGGTGTACATAAGTCTCACTTACGCAATCTTCACCGAATAACCCCGCCGCGAAATCTAGTTTTGCATCGCCATCGACGATTGCAAAACGGTTCATCGTCAATTTAATTCCACTGGTATCAAAGGCACTATACGTAACGTTGGCATTGCGCCCCACCAAAATTTCAATATTAATGGTTGCTGCTTCAATAACATCGCCGCAATCACACATAATATGATGCTCCATAATAGTAACATCAACATTATCAGCAATTTCAATGACATATTGGCTTGGACCATCATTATCATAACTAAAAACTATATTTAATGGTTCACTTTGTGACTGCGTAATTGCAATCACCGCACCATTTTCATTTTTTTGGTAATACTTCAAGGTATCTTGTGTTTGATTAACTGCTTTTTCATAGTTAGCAAAAGTTGCCAATGGCAAAACTCCAGCATTGCTGGTATTTACTTCTACAAAATCACCATCAAGAGCAAGTACCGATTGTGCATCACCAACAATATTTTGAATATGTTCTGGTAACATCTTTGGTCTCACTCCTTTGTTATTTTTTGGCTTGTTCATTCACTGCACAAGAACCCATCATTACTGGTTTTACTTCTTCTTGCGTATCATCTTCAAAAACTTCGAATTCAATACCAAGTTCTTCACGCAACCAATCATAACCATCTTTTTCCAAACGCTCTGCTAAAGCCATATCACCGGTTTTAACGATACGTCCATTCATGAATACATGAACAAAGTCAGGTTTTACATAATCCAATAAACGTTGGTAGTGAGTAATAACAATTGCTCCCATTTCAGTTCCGCGTTCACGAATCATATCCGTAACATTAGTCCCAACAATACGCAATGCATCAATATCTAATCCAGAGTCAATTTCATCGAGAATGGCAATCTTTGGTTCTAACATTAACATTTGTAAAATCTCATTACGTTTCTTTTCACCGCCTGAGAATCCTTCATTTAAATAACGGTGAGGCAAATCTTTACGCATCTCTAAACGTTGGGCTGAATCTTCCAATTTTTTAGCAAACTTGAAAAGACTGATTTCATTTCCTTCACCAAGCTTAGTATTAATTGCTGTACGTAAAAAATCTGAGTTAGTTACCCCGGGAATCTCACTTGGGTACTGCATACCTAAGAACAATCCGGCACGAGCACGCTCATCAACTTCCATATCAAGCACGTTTTCACCGTCTAAAACAACACTTCCGCCATCCACTTCATAACGCGGACTACCCATCAATACCGAAGCCAACGTTGACTTACCGGTACCGTTAGGTCCCATGATAACGTGAATTTCTCCACCTTTTACTTCAAGGTCAACACCTTTTAGAATTTGCTTCTCTTCAACCGAAGCTTTTAAATCTTTTATCGTTAATACTGGCTGAGCCATTACGTATTCCTCCTAATTAATTAGTCTATATTATCACAACATTAAGTTGCGCTTCCCTTACATTTTACTATATCCGAGTCCAAAACTGAAATAATACGACCTTCATATTACTTGTTCATTCTTAAGAACTAGGAATATTTCGCGTAATCGCCTGGAAAAAACGATATGCACGATAGGTTACCCACACTTGAATCAAACTATACAATATTGGCACAATCGTAAAGAAATCAATTGTAGCACCCGGCTGACTAAATACTGACACAGTGACCACTGCCACATTCAGCAATAACATAAATATCATCCCGAATAATAATGTCAGATTATAATACTGCTTCTTCAACTGACGGCTAAAAATAGCCACACATACTAAGTTGGAAAGCAACACTGCAATCGAAAAAACATAACAAAGTACATAAATACGTACATTACCATCCAAAAGCGTCATCGAATTAATCACATTAAAAATCAACGTCAAGTCCATCAGCTGGAATATAATCGGCAACACTGCCCAAACCCACAATTGATTTATTTGCGAACGAATCGCTCTTTGAATCATCTGCGCCTGAAAAATTTTCTGCATCTCTGCTTGCTCTTCCGGCGTCATATTCTGGTTAAAAAAGTTGGGGCCCCCGGGAGTGCCCGGTGCCCCCACACCGTCTCCGGGAACCGGATTCGGATTTTCATCATCTGAAGCTTGCTCCGGATTTACCGGTTGCTGATTATCATGCTGATTTGTATCTTGCTCTTCTTCATTATTCTGTTGCGTATTATCAAAATCATTCATAGCAACACCACCTTATTCATCATCCATTGAAAGTACCGTCATAAATGCTTCCTGCGGGACCTCAACGCTACCGAATGACTTCATTCGTTTCTTACCTTCTTTTTGCTTTTCAAGCAATTTCCGTTTCCGACTAATATCGCCACCATAACATTTTGCTAATACGTTTTTCCGTAAAGCCTTAATTGTTGAACGGGCAATAATCTTACCACCTAAAGCTGCCTGAATCGGAATTTCAAACTGGTGACGCGGAATAACATCTTTTAATTTCTCGGTAATCACTTTACCGCGATCAAAAGCGAAATCCTTGTGAACAATAATTGCCAAGGCATCAAGACGATCACCATTCAACATAATATCCATTTTCACTAGTTTTGAAGCTTTATAACCAATAAGCTCATAATCAAATGACGCATATCCTTTGGTTCCTGATTTTAAACGATCGAAGAAATCATAAACGATTTCCCCTAATGGTAATTCATAGGTAATTCGTACCCGAGTATTGTCAATATAATCCATGTTGATATAGTCACCACGTTTTTTCTGACAAAGCTCCATGATTGGACCAATATAATCTGCCGGCGACATAATTGTTGCCTTAACATATGGTTCCTCAATAGTTTGAATCCGTTGTGGATCAGGCATCTTTGACGGGTTATCAACAATCATTTGCTGACCGTCAGTCAAGTTTACATGATATACAACACTTGGTGCTGTTGCCAGCAATTCAAGGTTAAACTCACGTTCCAAACGTTCTTGAATAATTTCCATATGCAGAAGTCCTAAGAATCCACATCGATATCCAAAGCCAAGAGCTTGTGATGTTTCCGGCTCAAATTCTAATGCTGAATCCGAAAGTTGCAATTTCTCTAATGCCTCGCGCAAATCATTGTAGCGTGCACTATCAATTGGATACAACCCGCAGAAAACCATTGGATTCATTTTTCGATAACCTGGCAACGCCTCCGGCGCTGGGTTATCTACAGCGGTTACTGTATCACCAACATGCACATCCTGAATATTTTTAATTGAACCGCTGATCCAGCCAACTTCGCCAGCAATCAGCATATCGCGTTTTTCCTCTGCCGGCGTATTAACTCCGAGTTCAACAATATCATATTCGGCACCGGTTGACATCATGCGGATTTTCTGACCTTTTTTAATCGTTCCCTGAACAACCCGAAGTGAAATCATAACCCCGCGATAGGCATCGAAATGCGAATCAAAAATTAATGCTTGTAACGGACCATCCGGATCCCCGGTCGGTGCCGGAACAAGTTCCACAATCTGCTCCAAAATTTCTTCAATACCAATTCCTGACTTCGCTGAAGCTAAAACTGCATCATCAGCCGGCAAGCCAATAACATCCTCAATCTCTTGCTTAGCACGTTCAGGATCAGCACTTGGCAAATCAATCTTATTAATAACCGGAATAATTTCCAAGTCATTATCTAAAGCTAAATATACGTTAGCAAGTGTTTGCGCCTCAACTCCCTGAGCTGCATCAACAACGAGCAAAGCACCCTCACAAGCTGCAAGCGAGCGAGAAACTTCATAAGTAAAATCGACATGGCCGGGAGTATCAATTAAATGCATCAAATATTCCTTACCATCTTTGGCAGTATAAGTCAGCTGCACGGCGTTCAACTTAATAGTAATGCCCCGCTCACGTTCAAGTTCCATTGAATCAAGCAACTGATCTTTCATCTCACGACTGGTAATCGCTCCGGTAACCTCTAAAATCCGATCGGCAAGCGTAGACTTCCCGTGGTCAATATGAGCAATAATCGAAAAATTTCGAATCTGTTCTTGTTTCGCTTTTTTCTGTGCGTGGTTCACTAACACACCCACTCCTTCAAATAGTATCTTTTCGCTGTATTCATCAGCGTTTCACCTAAAATTCATACCCCAATATTATATCAGATTACCAGGTTAAATAGTAGTATTATTTAAAATAAAAACTGCACTTTCCCAAAGGAGAAAATGCAGTTTCTCAATAATTTTATTCCAATGCCTCAAGCTCATTACCAACAAGCAACATCTCGTCATAATTCAAATGCTCACGTAATTGCGCGGCTGTCTGCAAACTGATTCGCTTTGTTTCCAGCAAACGCGACAACATATCGCGCTCAACTTGAATCGCTTCTAAATAATATTTATCAACATTTGTATCCACTTCAATTGGATTACTGTCATCCAATTGATCAATCTTCAACGTTTGATTATATCGCTGTAATACTCGCTCTACTTCAGCATGATTCTCAATATTTTCTTGCTCTTGAATTGCCTTTATTGCTGCAAGTTTTGCAGCCTTACGAGCTTGCTTAAACTCAACAATCATTGGTGTATATTCTTCAGCAAGTTGAGTGCCATTGAGAGCAACCCGATCATCCCACTTATGATTTAAACGCTTGCGGAATAATCGCAACTGAATATTTATCTTCAATCTCTGCAAAAAAGTAGTTTGTAAAAATTCTGTTTGCTTTTGCAAATAAATCTGATATAGCTGCGCAACTTGTTCGCTGATTTTATCATCTGCTTGTAATTGCTTAACTGCTTCCAGCTCCGCTTCATAGCCACAACGCATCAAATCAAGCATCTTATTCTGACTTGCCTTGCGAAAATTAGCCTGACCATTATACTCACCTAACTCTTGATGTAAACCACCAAGCACCTGATGAATGGCAATACGATTGCCATCATTAATCTCACTTTCCAGCTGACGGCTCGCCATATCAATCAGAATTTTTTTCGCGGCAGCAAACCCTAACAACTCTGAATCTGCTTCAACCGGTTTCTCGGCTAATAATGGCAAGAAAATAATTGCAAGCACGAGCGAGAAAATAATAACTCCGGCGGCAAGAAACAAAATACTATCACGCATTGGAAAAGCACTTCCATCCAAAAGCGTAAACGGAATAGATAAAGCTGTTGCCAGAGTAATTGTCCCTCGAATTCCACAAAAAGCTGCTATCAGTGCATACTTAGCCCGCGAAACCGATGATTCACCAATCAAATTCTGACTTCTCAACACTTTTTTAACGAAGCGCTTCATTGGACGCGCTTCGTTAATGAAGGGTTTGTATAAAATAAACACCCACAAAAAGCGAATAACAATCAATCCTAACGTGATCGCCAAACTAATCAATGCCAAAAACCATGTTGATGCCTCATTACTAGTCTCGATTGCCTGATAAACATCAGGAAGCATAAATCCCAGAAGCACAAAAACCAAACCATTCAGCACATAGCCCAGCACCGACCAAGTATTAGCTGAAATAATCTGTAACTTCGTTGTTGTCCGCTGCAAGGCATCCTTTTCAATTCCATGCACAATACCGGCAGCAACAACTGCCAAAATACCAGAAACTCCTAACGCTTCTGCTACCAAGAAAACGATAAAAGGTGTGGTAAACTGAATGACAACAAGCATTGAAACCTCTTCGTAACCATGTCCGCGCAAAAACAAGCGAACCCAAACATAAATAAAACCTAATACCGCTCCAAGAGCAATACCTCCTAGTGCGACAAACAAAAAGTCCATCGTCGCATCACCTATAGAAAACACGCCGGTTAAAGCTGCTGCAATTGCCACCTTAAAAGCAACAACCCCTGATGCATCATTGAACAACGACTCACCATCAAGAATCGCGCCCAAGTTCCCCGGAAGCTTCAAACCTTTAGTCACCGATTGCAACGCCACCGTATCTGTCGGTGACAAAATTGCCGCCAACGCAAAAGCAATTGCCAATGGCATCGCCGGCAACAACCAATGAATAAACATACCACCTAAAAACACAGTTGCAAAAACCAACCCAAAAGCCAAAAGCATAATCGGCTTTGCAAACTGCCGCAAATTAGACCGCGAAATATGCTGCCCTTCGTTAAACAACAATGGCGCAATAATTATAACCATAAACAACTCCGGCTGAAATTGTAAATTCACTGGAATCGGCAACACTGAACAAGCAATACCAACACCAATCTGCCACACCGCCAACGGAATCTTTGGAAATCGCCGACTCAAAATCGTTGACCCAATAATTGCTAACAACAAAGCCAAAAGTGATATCACTAAAGACATATAACTACCTCCCCTTTATCTTGTAAACGTAAATACATCTGCCGTTGAATGTTTGGGATTAAATACGTAACCATCAAATCGCAAGGATTTAATGGTTTCAACATCCTTAACCTTAGCTTTCACCATTTGCGCGACAAACTGCCCCCGCGCCATCTTCGCATAAGTAGCAATTCGCTTGAACTGACCCGCGCGTTGCTCCTGAAAATCAATTGAAATATGTGGTCGTTGAATTAACTTGGCAAACTCATTACTCGCTACATTTATAATAACATCATCATCAAGTAATTTATTGACCTTACGCTCCCAAAAGCGGTACAAACTTTTATCTTCCAGCGGACTCGCCTTCATATCCAACCGATACGGTTTCACCCCGTCAGTTGCCCGCAACAACCCATACATAGCAGAAAAAATAGCGCAATGCTCAGCTACATACTGCCAATCTGCTTCAGTAAACTCCTCCTGCTTCATCGACTTAAACACCGCCCCGCTATACGTCGTAAATGCTGGCGTCGGTGTCCCTTGCTTAAAATTGGCAAACATCCCATGCACCTCTGCTGCTTGTTTCTCAGAAATATTAAAAAACTCCTGCAAGTCTGCATGATTATATTTCTTCAACTTTCTTGCCAGCATCTCCGCATCACGCTCATAAACTGCAGTCGTCATTGCTAACGGCGATACCAATTGTCGCTGCGTCTTTGCCGGTGATAATAAAATCTGCATATCAACATTCCTTCCATCTTAAAAGGCGCGCAACCGCGCGCCCATTACCAACAATCTGTTTAGTTTTGCGTCAATTTCCGAACCAACCACGGCTGGCTGTACAGAATCCGCAACGCCAGTTTCAAGTTCCAACGTCGTAAATGCCGCAAATATAAATTACGCATGCCGCTACCATAACGAACATATTTATTTTTTCGCCACTTTGGAAACTGGCTATTTAGATCATCAAAAAGTTTCGAAGCTAATCGATAAACCGTTTCAAAGTCAGGTGCCTTCAACACCCGTGCAAATGAAGCAACCAAATAATTCCGCGCCATTAAATATTCCAGTTCATCGTAATACTCATCATAACAATCATGTTCCTTATACCAAGCCACTAACTGACTGAACACCGCTTCAATATCCATCACCTTCTCAGAAAAAGTGCTAGTTATCGACCCGCTTCGTTGCCGATAATAAAATAACGGCTGATGTACAAAAGACACCTTATTAATTAAAGGATACAATTGATAGAAAAATACTAAATCCTCATAGTACAAACCTTCCGGAAACTGCATACCATACTTTTGAAGTGTTACACGGCGCCAAATTTTATTTTGCGCCATCGGGAAAATATCCAGCATCGCTTCCTTAAAATCGCGATACTCCCGCTTAATCGTTCCCTTTTGCGGCCCGCCGCTCTTCTCGCCGGTCCGCCCCTCATAAACATAAACAATATCTGTACAAACAATATCAGCATTCTTCGCCAATGCCTTATACATCAATTTCTCATAACAATCGAGCGTCACCCAATCATCGCTGTCCATAAAAGCAATATATGTACCTTGAGCATGCTTTAAACCAAAATTACGGGCATCCGATAAACCACCATTAGGTTTCTCAAAAACCTGAATCAACTCCGGGTAACGTTCCTGATACACTTTAACAATAGCAAGCGAGCCATCAGTTGACCCATCATCAACAACAATAATCTCAAGACTCTCATATGTCTGATGTACCAAACTTTCCAAACAAGTATCAATATATTGCTCAACATTATACACTGGCACAATAACACTTAACTTTGGCATAATGACCCACCTCTCTATTTTTTATACCACCGGGCAAAACGATCACGCCCGATAATTCTCTTAACAAATTGTCCTATACGCCGTCGAACTTTCCGTAATGGTGAAAGTTGAGTACGCCAGCTGGAAGCATAACGGTGAACCGTATATGCTTCCTCATTTTCGACACAAAAAACTGAACTCGGAAATATCTCAATAGACCCGGCCAAATGCTGGCGCGCATCCCGATACTTAAGCTCATAGTCGCTAACCAGAACCTCAGTAATCCGCTTATTGATTGTCAGCGTCGCATCGCCCAAATCACTAAAAAGCTCGTCATCATAAGTTGCCAGTAATTGCTGTAACAACGGATGACCGGCACTACTGATAATCGTACCGGTATTCACCCCGGTCAACTCATGATCAAACTGCTCCATCGAGAAAATAATACTATCATCAAAAGACAGAAACTCGTCAAGTGGCCGACATACTTCAACATCAGTATCCAAATAACAGCCACCAAATTGATTCAGAAAATAAAGTCTGGCATAATCACTAACAAAAGCAAACCGCTTTGCCTCATAAGCAGCGCGAACATAATCATTGATATTCACATCAAAATTAGTTTCATTAATCTCTACAAAACTAAAACCGTCCAGCACCGCTTTCCAGCCGGCAATATACTGCTCAACCTCCGCCGGCTTCTCCGTACTCCCAAACCAGCAATAGTATACAACATTCTGAATCGCCATACCTCGTCTCCTAACCAATAATATCTACCACTATAGTATAACAGTTTCAACCACAAATTTAAATCGGGAAAAAACAGAAAAAACCGGGCAGCGACGAGCGCTTCCCGGTTTTCAAATTTATTCATTATAACTATCCGGCAAATCATTGGCAATCAGCACATAGCTATTAACCTCAATCTCTGCCCGCATTTTAGCCAAAGCATCCTGTAAATCACGAGCAACATAAATCTGCACCTCCGGATATTCAACTTCCTTCAGACCATCCTGAATCGGCTGTGTCTGCTTCTCGCCAACCAGAATGACAAAATCAGTCGTATCCTTCATATACATACCATAAGCCTTATTCAGCTCATACTGCTGCTCACCTAACTCAATCATACCCGGTGTAATGACAATCCGCTTCCCATCCATCTGCGCTAAAACCTCAAGCGCCATTTTAGTACCAACTGGATTGGCATTAAAAGCATCATCAATAATTGTAATATCACCTTGGCGCTTCAACTCCAAACGGTGTTCCACCGCTGGCATCGTGCCAACCGCCCGCTGCATCGCTTCCGGCTCCACACCAAGCTCAATACCAAGTGCAAATGCCGCCAAGAAATTAGCAACATTATGGGTACCCATCAACTTAGTCCGGAAATGATAAATAATTCCTTTGCGGTCACGAATATCAAACGTCATCCCGTGTTTATCAAAACGAATATTTTCACCACGATAATCAACATCAGTTTCCTCAATACCAAGTGTCACCACCCGGCAAGTATTTTGAATCTGATAGCCAGCAATCATCTTATCATCCATATTCAGGAATGCTACACCATCAGCCGGTAAAGCTTCGATTAATTCAAACTTTGTCTTCTGCACATTTTCAATCGTCTTAAAAGTATCTAAATGCTGCGGCCCAATAGAAGTTAAAATGCCATACTTTGGATGAGCAATATCGCACAACTCTTTAATCTCACCAAGCTTATACGCACCCATCTCAGCGATAAACACCTCATGGATTGGTTTCAAATACTCACGAATCGTAATCGTTAATCCCATTGGCGTATTAAAACTTGCCGGCGTCATCAAAGAATAATACTTTGCTGACAACAGGTGATTAACAATATTTTTTGAAGTCGTCTTCCCATAACTACCGGTAATCCCAATTACCCGCAACTCCGGCATCTGCTCAATCTTCCGCTTCGCATCATCAACAAACCGCTTGCGGATTGCTGCCTCAATCGGCGCATTAATAGCATTCGCCACCCAAACTATAAAATAATTCAGGAAATTAAAAATAATAATTAAAATCAAAAACGTGACAAACTCACCGGTCACCAAGAAACTAATCGTCCAAGCCGCAACCAACATCAGCACATAAATAATCACTGAAGTAATCACCAAACGAATCACCCGCGGCGTAAAAACCAAAGGCTTCTTCACAAAAATCCGGCGACTTAAAATAATCCGCAATACCGCCAAAACAACATAAATAGCAATAATAATCCCGAAGCCTAAATAAACCCCGACAACATTTGGCATCACAAACATCAAGACAATCCCTAAATACGGTGCAAAATCTTCCAGTGGCAAGACTTTGCGCAGATGACCGCCCATCCAACCAAAATATCGTCCAGTATTATAAATATTCTGTTGAAACATATGCAAGCTCTCTAAGTAACATAATGCTGTATACCAGCCCCATGCTCCAATTGTCAAACATAATAAAATAATCGTAAAAATTGGCATGACATATCTCCTCTAATTACTTGTTCGGTGTCAGGAAACTATCCAACACCCGCAACACATTCGGCAAACATTCCAGATACGCATAATGTCCCGCTTGCTCATAAACAACCAACCCGGCATTCGGCATCTGCGCCTCCATCTTTTTGGCATCACTCACCGGAGTAGCATCATCCTCTGCACCCCAAATCAATAACACCGGCATGGTCATCTTCGGCATCAAATACTGTAAATCCTCATTCACAACCAATGACAAAGTATGCTTCATCACATCACTTGCCTGCTGATAATCGCTGCTCCCCGAACGTGACACCACCTTCTGCTGCAGCTTTTTCAAGCCCGGCAGCCCAAGCACCCGCTTACCAACCTTGTAAGTATACACCTTCGCATAATAATCAACACCACGCTTCGGCTTCACCCCAGCCGCATCAAAAAGCACAACCTTCTCGATTTCCAGCGGAAATCTCGCCGCCTCAATAATCGCAATCCGGCCACCAAAAGAATGCCCCATCAGCACTGCTCGCTCAATTCCATGCTGCACTCGAAACTCATGCAACATATCCGCATAGTCATACACTGACCATGCTACCGGCGGCTCGCTGCTCTCACCAAATCCAGGAAAATCCAAAATCCAAACTCGGAACCATTGCTTTAAAAAATCCCCTACCGGATCCATCATCGCAATATTCTGCCCCCAGCCATGCAATAAAATAATATCAGCACCTTCGCCGGCAACACTATAATTAACCACCGCTCCATTTATCTCAACCTGCACACTTGGGACCTCCCTTCGAAATTTGTGAATAAAGCACCTTAACTCATACATTATAGCAAAAAAAAACCAAAAACGGTAGTAGAGATGTTTTCGGGAGAAAAAAGGAGGCGAACCTGCCTTGTGCAGTCTCGCCTCTAAACTTCTTAATCAAAACTAAATCACGCAATCTTTATAATCACGTAACCGGAAATAGTTGTTTCAATACTATAGCCTAAAGCTTCTAATTTATCTATAACTTTTGTTTTATCCGTCTGCACAATTACATAGTTAATCTCCTGCTCAAGTAAGTCAGCTTGTACATTATCATATAACTCCTGTTTTGTTACAAAAGCATTTAAGCGCTTATAAGCAGCCTGCTTTTCATCATCTTGGAATTTAGTATAACGGGTGTTAAACACTTCTATGTTTTGAATATAGTTTCGCAGATAAGTTGGTCCATAAAACATATTATATTCAATCAATGCTAGGGTGCCTTCTGGTTTAGCAACCATATAATCACCAATATCTATTGTCACTTGATCCAATTTATATGGATTGTCCAGCAGTTTTTGGTAATCTATTTGCCCATCAAAGGTCACACTGACATATTTCCGGTTATCCAGACGCTCCTCGGTTTTAGAATATTGATATAAACTCAAGCGGCTTGGGAAAAGGGCAAATAAAAGGATTCCTGCCGCTACAACAACATTCCATATCCAATGCCATTTTTTTGAAACCAGCAATGATGTATAAATGTACACACCCCATACCAGAAACATAATTACAAATATGTTGAGCATCAAGTTACCGAGCAATCTCTTATAGCCAAACTCAATAACTCCGAAAATCAATATTTTCATAACCCATGGATTAAAAAGCGTTATTGCTAAAAATGTAAGTGGAAAAACAACATAAAAGAAAAATACATTACTTTCTTCTTTCGCTGAAATCATTTGTATTTTCTTTTTACTTAAATAATTTACACATGCAAAGACTATTATCAACATAACGATTATGAAGTAAAAAGGTACATACCAGTAATAATTCCCAAAGAAGTTACTTATTTGTACAAGCCAGTCACTAATCAAGCTTGTGCTATTTTCGGCTGCATCCGCTGCGGCCGGAAATAGTTGTGAGTTTTCTGAAAAAATATTAATTATTTTCTCCCATAAATTAGTTGTTCCCAAGAATAACAGTAATGAACCAATTGACGGAATCAATGCAATCAATAAATATTTGAAATTACGCCATTTTATTTTGTAGAATATCATGAGGAAAGTGAAAAGTGCAAGTAAAATGAACTGATTAACAAATGCTAATTGGCTAAATGAATTCCCGGCCAAAATATAGACTGTAAAGGCAACAACGAACTGAATGCCAAATGTCGCCAGAACCTTTCTTCTTTGAAAAGCTAGGACAAACAATTCAAAAAAGCCTACAATAACAATATATTTAAATCCAACTTTCCCAACATGGGCGAAGAATAGGAACCAGCCATCAAGCAGGTACTCCTCTAGTTTCCCAGTAGTATTATACGAAAACAAGATTGAAATAAATAAAAAGACAACTGACCATATAGCAACTGCGCGTTTTTTAAATAATGTATATGCCAGTGAATACACAGAAATATAGGCAATACTGACAATTATTATTTGAGCAGCAACGCTAGTAATGATAGCAACATCTAATTGGAAAGTAACCGCGAGATATGCAATAAGTAATTCCCAACTTGAAAACAAGTAAGTAACCGGCAGGTAATTGCCAAGAACCCCAGTTGATGGTTCCAAATAATAGATTGAGTTGCTTCCAATTTGTTGTAGCGATTGTGAGATATAAAATAAGTTATCGCCATAAGCATTATCCGGATTCCACGCTCCTAAGTTGATAAATAGATGAATCGCTATTACTATTAAAACAGGAATGAGCGGAAACAGCCTCTTATAATTAAACGATTGTTTACCACGCCATTTAAAGTATAAAAATACTTGTGCTCCTATGAAGACGAGTAAGGTTACAGTCATAACTATGTAAAAAGCAGTCCATGAGACATGCAAAAGCTGCATTGGCACCGATATTATCCAGAAAAAAGCACACAAAATGACAAACCCGTAGTGAATGTTCCAATCACTACGGATATTCATCCATTTTTTAAAGTTACTTCCTGTTACATGTGATATTAAAAAGATCGCCAAAACAATAATTACTGTTTGAATAATCCACATGTTCATTCCCACTTCCTTTATGAAGTCTTATAAATAATATATTTAGAATTTTTTAAAAAAACTGGATATAAATTTTCCAAAGAATCATTGATTTTTGAATCAGAATATGTAATTAAAAAGTCGATTCCATCTCTTCTTATAATTATTGGTGCAAGTTCGTCACATTCATATTCATAAAACTCATTATATATACATCGATTTAATTGTTCGGCATCTGAATCTTGGGTAAAATCATCAGAGAAATTCCATCCAACAAACTCATCTTCACTTGATGGCACTAAAGGGAACTCTCTCCTCATCATAAGTTCTCCATTTGAATCGTATGCTCGAATTACTGCTCTTAAGTCATCGGAAGGTAGTGCAATCAAATGCGGGTTATCTATTTCTGCTAAAGACTGGGCAATTTCAAGAAGCTCCTTATCAAATATCTGATAGTTGAACGGTTTTACATTCATTTGAAGTCTTTCGACGAAAGTTTTAGGAGAAAATAGAAATTCAAGGTTTTCATTTTTTATTCCTGGGTATATTAAAGTAAATGCAGTCGCCAATACAGCAATAATTGTTAAAAAATAATTAGCTTTCGTCTCTCTAACGATTACAAATATTACCAGAAACAAAAAAACTAATTCAACAACAAAGTTTGCATCAGGAAATCGATTGTATAATAATCCTGTAGTTATAAACTTAGATATTAATGGTTCAAAGATTGGCGCTTCTAGAACCCAATGAAACATCAATAATATACCACAAAAAATTAATCCTGAATACTCCTGAAGTTTTTTCCAATTTGCAATTAAAATAATTCCAGCAACAATTGAAACTGGATATTGGATAAAGAAAAATGTTTTAATATATGTTTTCCAATTGCTTAGCGAAAAAATATTATAAGGTTCTTGCTGACTTTCAATAGCAATACGGCCTAAAATTCCACCACCGGATGTTATCTGCTGTTTAATTACTAGCGCTAATGTTAACAACACAAACACTAACATACCTATAATCAATGGTATCACAACATCTCTTTTTATTTTCTTATTTATTACTATATCAGCTATAATTGCAACTGCATAATAACCTCCAACAATAAAAAACGTTGTTGAACTAAATGAAAATGCTGCTAAACTAAAAATTATAATAGCACCTATTTTAATAAGAATCGCTGACGTCTTAAAAGAAATATTATACAAAAGAACAATCGCAACTAAAACAAGTGCTTTGGTAAATCCATTTCCCATCCACGGGGCAAAAACCAGAGGAAAGTAATAATTAATAAAGAAAATTGCACATAAAATAACCATAGCTAGGAAAATTTTTATCTCCCACCTGCTTTTTTTCAATATAGTATTAACTACATCAAAAGCAGCAAATACTATAAACGCAATATTTAGCAAACTAATTACAGAATATGCAATAATTGATGGATTTATATTACTAACATCGGCTATTGTAGAAATCAATACATAATTTGAAGATAGGAAATGTGGGTCAAAGAAAGGTTGCATTACACCACTACCTGGAACTTGGCTATTTATCATTCCAGTACTAATTGTATCATTATACATAGCCATCCAATACGCGCCATCTCCCCCCTTGCTATATACATTAAATGTTATTGATGAAAACAGAACGAAAAAAACTGATACACAAATAAGCAATACAACCTTTTTTTTATCAAAAGATTTTAAATAATTTTTTTTATTTTTTAGTGTTAAAAACAAGGCTGCTCCAAAAAGAATAACTATTAGTACAATGCAAATTATCTTCAAAATAATCCAAGGGGCATCCATTAACATAAAAGGAGTTGTAAATAGTTGTAATAATCCAAAAAACAATATATATCCAACAATTTGCGAAGAGATATTATCCAGAAATTTAATACGTGTTTTTATTGAAAAGCCAATAAAATCAAAAATTAATAGTGCAAGTATTGCCATAAATATTACAATAGCATTTAGAATCATTTCTTTGTTTCCCTACTTTCTTTACTATCAAGCTCAAAAACTGCAATTTTTCGGGCTAACAATTCATTTTGAGCCTTAAGCTTAGAAATTTGCAACATTTGTCTGAATGTTAGGATAAAAAGAAGGAAAATCATTATTAAAAACACTACATTTGTATCCGATATGAATCCAAACAAATTTGTAAAAATTGACACTAAACCTGGGAATATTGCAATAATAATTAAGCCTATTCCTATCAAGAACCATCCTGCAATATCACTAATTTGCACTTGAGATTTTTTTACCTTGACCCACATATATAAGAAAGTGAGTATTGACGCAATAATTAATAATAGCCTTAATGTAAGATTCATATTATTTACCTATCTTTCTTCTTGGATTGAGTAAAATCGCAATAGTTGTGTGGATCATATATCTCATTGAAGAAAAAATCCCTCCTAAATGGGATTTCCCAGCAAATCTTTCCTGCATTACAACTGGCACTTCTTTTACTTTATAGCCATTTCGAGCAAACATAACAATTGTATCTGGCTCAGGTTTTGCATTCATATCCATGATAATTTGTTCATAAACCTTTTTATTATATGCTCGCATCCCACTAGTGGGATCTGTTAATACAAGTCCAGACTGTAATTTAGCAATAAATTGAAGCCAACTAGCACCTATTTTCCTAAACAGAGTCTGCTGATATTCTTTTTTTCCGTCTAAAAAACGTGAACCAATTACAATATCATATCCATTTTCTAACTCTCTAATTAGTGGCTCTATATATTCTGGCAAATGTTGGCCGTCCCCATCTATTTGCACACACACGTCATAATTTTTTTGGTATGCATATAGCATGCCAGCCTTAATTGCTCCCGAAAGACCTAAGTTAATAGGTAAATCAATAATTCTTTCAGTATGTTGTTCTGCTATCTTTTTTGTATTATCTTTAGAACAATCATTTATGATTACATAATCATAAAGCGGAAATTTTTCATCTAAAGTACTTAATAATTTCCCTAAAGATTTTTCTTCATTATACGCTGGAATAACTAATAATACTCTCAACTTCTTCACCTCAATAAAAAGTTTATTTAATAACAACTCGCAGTCGAGTATTATTTACCGATTTAATCTCTGCCGTCTTTCCGTTTCCTAACGTGTAGTTCTTACTTGTCAACGTGTATGTCCAGACTGGCATGTTACTTCCATTCTGGTCTATGACCAATTCGTACTCACCTTTACTGATTGCCTCAGTTCCTACAGTGTAGTAAAAACTTCGTGCATTCCCAGATACAGCACTCACTGTAACCGCAACTTCTTCTTTTGTCGCTATATTTACATATTTCGCACTTACATTTTTCAGTGGTACTGTCGCACCACTTCCATCTAATGTTACTACTTGTAATCGCAAGTCATTATTCACTACACTTGCTCCTACATACTCCGTTCTAATCCCCGT
>NZ_VBWP01000017.1 GCF_005771635.1 Culicoidibacter larvae
GATCCTTTCAAGTTACGCTATTAAAGAATGAACAATAATTTTATGATTATATATTGACAATTACATAGTTAGCTCATCCCCTTGGTCCCGGATATTTACCGGGGCCATCTTTTTATTGCTAAATCAAGTCAGTTTGATATAATAAACCTGCAGATAGATTTATCCATCTATCCGCATCCAAAGCAGTGGTCAATTAAGCCGCTGCCTTTTTTTATCGCATAACAATAACCCCAATTTATGCCACGTAGTATAATCAGATTACAATAAACGAGGGGTGATGGCTATGTGTGGCCGTTATGAATCAATTGGTTATAGTACCGCGATGGATCTACTAGATAATGATCCTGATGAAATCGCAAAATTGAAATATAGTGATAAATCTGAGACGTATGAAGTGTTCCCAACCAATTCAGGAATCATTCAGACTGATACTGGATATTCAGTGATGCAGTGGGGTATTCCAAAGTGGGATAAAAAAGGGCATATCATAAATGGCCGACAAGAAACATTGTTAGAAAAACCGTTCTACCGAAAAGACTTTACTGAACACCGGTGTGTAATACTAGCATCAGCATTCTATGAGTGGACCGACTCAACCGGCCGGAAGGAAAAAAACATTATCACTGAAAACAACCAGGACATCATAAAATTTGCCGGTTTATACAAAATCACTGATGGCATACCGCATTATGTCAAAATTACACAACAAGCAACGCCAGCTTTCGAGGTTGTTCATGATCGATTACCGTTAATGTTAGATGATGATCAGATTTCTGATTACCTTGCCGGTGCTGATCTAGAACAATGGACAAAACCTAAAATGGATGTGCAGCTGTCATGGCAACCAGTCATAAAATAAAAAAAGGACCGCAATTTGCGGTCTTTTTTATGTAATAATATTCAAAATACGCATATTAAATTCACTATTTCACAATATTCATATAATATATATTATGTAAACCTAGTTGTAAATTTATTCAAATTAACAATCATATATATTCAGCTATTCTGAAATACACACTATGTATTGTCACTGGTTTAAGGCTTTCTTCACAGCGTAATAATCCCAATATTGTTTTCCATCTTTACTATATACCATAGGAATATGTACTCCTTGACTTCGCAACGGTTCAGGACATAGTGACTTTTTAATCATTGTTGAATTATATAATACAACAATATTTGAAATATCATAACTCGCAATATCACATTCGTAATCAATATAGCTTCGAAAATCTACATTATATCCTCTAACACATCGTGAGGTATACGAGTTATAACTACTACAATAACGACAACTTCCTGCAGTTATTGTATCAGTATTATCTCCTACAATTAATACAAATTGCTTTGATGCATCCAGTCTTGCTTTCAAAGAACGCTTGATACTACAATTTAAACTCGAATCTCTAGCACTTGTTAGTCCATGTGCATCGGTAAAACTCAATCCCCAATTTTGGCTCTCTTTCCATTTATATAACTGCTTAACTGCATCTTCATCTCCTGACCAGTCTGCAGCAATATAAGTTTTTGTTCTATAAGTCATTCTGTTCACTCTCCTTGATTTCATATAGGTTAATTCTATCTATAAGATCCTCATGAACTAGTATAGTTAACTTGGCTGGGTATGCAAATTTTATTTTGCTTATTTTAAAGGTCCAAACCATAATTTTTAATAATTCTTCTATACTAATTTCTTCAAAACCATTTTTAAACCTTGTAATTCCTGCACCAAAAATCGGTACAGTAACTGAACGTTGTGCATATAAACGATTTACTTCATTCCAAAAAGTTAGCAGAAAATTAACATACTCTTGAATTGTTATCTCGGCTTGAAAATCAGAGTTAAACCGACTAAAAGCCGTAAAGATAAATTCATTTTGTACTAATATGCAACTCCCTAGCTTATACCGAATACTTTTCCCCGGAAATCTATTAATGTCTTTCTCAACAATATTCTTAATTAGTTTTTCATCATTTAATATTTGTTCATCAAGTTTTGGAATATCTGAAATATGGTTTATAAGAACTTGACCATTTAATGATGCTGAAGCTATAACTTTATCATCTACTTGAGTATCAAAAAACTCATTAAAAGCTATTGCCTTGAGATCTTTCACTTGAAAAATATCTCCAGGCTTAATTTCGACAGTGGTTGATCCAATTTTTAATATAATACTGCGTCTGATGTTAGCTGTAATCCATAAAACAATGTATATTAAAAGTAGTAAAATTATAATCGTACCAAATACTAGAATTTTACTATTTGGTGGTATATCATAAAATATTATTAAGAATGAAATAATCGTAGTTATTACCCCACAATATCTAGCAAACTGTTTTAATAAGTTCTTATCGAGAAATTGGACCTTAATTTTATCTCTTATTCTCTTGGAAATCACAATAAGATATTCCCCTCTCATATATTCAATTACTTGTGGTAATATTTATTTTTCCGTAATCCCATCTCCCTCTTTCTTGCATTCCCCAGTTTTTTATACTATAATATGTATATAAAGAGATCACAGTCAAGTCGACGGTGAGCCTCTAAGAAATGTTAGATACTACCGCTTTTTGCTTGACTGGCTATGGCGGTAGTATTTTTGTTTGGCAGAATAATAATTAGCAACTGCAGTTACCGTCGTCGCAACTACCAGAGCAATTGCCCCAATAATCGCAACAATAATATCATCTGACATCCGCACCACCTCCTTCAATTACTATCAGGAGGGGTTGCCTCCTGATGCTTGAAAAACTTCAAGAGGCTCTACCGTCAACCGTTATGTGATCTCAACTATTATTATATCAGATATATCACAATTTAAAAAGCACGTTATCATATACAAATATAACGTGCTTATATAGAATTTTCCGCATACAAAGCTGTATGCATACCTATTATAACAAACCATAAACAAAAATAGCCAGGACACTTTCGTGCCTGGCTATTGAGTAATCTCTATAACTGCGCCGGGATTAAAGTACAAATACCGGTATATTATTGAATGTATGTACTCTAAATCAATTTCAATCATATAGCATCTGCGGCCAAACTCTTGCGCTGCAAGCATGGTTGTACCGCTGCCGCTGCATGGATCTAGAACGATATCACCCGGCATACTAGAATATTGTATAAGCTCTTTAACAAGAGGTATTGGCTTCATCGTAGGATGTTCTTTTGATCTCGTCGGCTTTGGATAGTTAAAAACAGTCGACAAATTTTTGGGATCATAAAATTTATGTGTAGCTCCCCTTTTCCATCCACACTGAATACACTCGTGTTTTACCTTATAGTCTGCAAATGATAATACAAAATGGTTCTTGATCCACAATAATAAACTAGATCGATATAGCTCAGCAGCATCACATGCAGCGTAAAGCTCTGTGATTGATGATGATGCCATAAAAACGTAGTAACTTGCTCCAGGATTCATTACTCTCGCAGCGTTATCTAGCAGCCGAGTTAAAAATTCAGTGTATCGATCTCCAAGATTATCATTTATTAGTTGCCGGCGATTCTTTCGCTTTGTTCCTGAGTAGTTTACATTATATGGGGGATCAGTAAGTAGCAGCTGAACAGAACTTCCATGCTTCTCAATGCATGAATAAGTTTCAATTTTTGTTGCATCGCCATATACTAAAAGATGCTTGCCATCAATCCGGATGCAGTCACCTACTTGTAAATTTCCTAACATAAATGACCTCCTATTGATAATATAACATTTACCAAAAAATACACCGGCCATAAATCCGTCATATACAAGACAAAAAAAGAACGCTGGCATAATACCAGCGTTCTCTTAGTTATCTATTGGCCCAATATCCATCAGCGTAAATGATATCATTATATCTTTTGTAGTAAGCTACTACTCTTTTTTTATACTGATCGTCTTTTTCTTCTGCAACGTTTATCAAGAAACATTTTTCATCTTCTGTCAATTCTCTTATTACCGTGAATGAATCATCATGCATGAAACTTCGATTCTTAACATATACACCGTTACTTTCATCAAGATGATAAGTTAATAAAGCAAGTTGCTTACATACGCGGCTGTAATTGTTATATCTCATATTATAATGAATAAAATAATTTTCGGTAATTTCTGGCGCCTCTGTTTCATCATTATAGTAAACTGTTTTTTTTATTGCATCATAGTCAAACCGGATTGCGAATTTATAATTATCATCTGTTTCAAAAACCATATAGCTTTTAATCATTTTGTTAAAATATTTTGGATCTTCTTCTTTTAACTCAAAGATATAATTACCTACATAATGTTTTGCTATTACCTCTAAATTTTCTAATGTGTTTAATATTTTCATTTCTAACAACTCCTATACAATTTTGAAGCGCTTGGCTTAGCTTCTGATATTATAATAACATACATGTACATGTATGTCAACACTAAAATTAAAAAACCTTCATTTTTTTATGAAGGTTTTATATTTACTTATATTTCTTTATGTATTCTTCAACAAATTTGTTAAGTTCAGCACTGGCAGTTGTTCCATTTTCTTCGCATAGACTCTTAAAAATATCACGATTGCCTTTTGGCATATTGAACTTAAACTGATCATATACCTTTTTCATGTATCGATTTTTTACGGCTGCACTTGTTTTAGACATGTCAATCACCTTAATTATATAAAAGCTCCCCAAAGGGAGCAGCCAAGCTTTCTGTGCTTATCAATTTCTTGATGGCACAGCAATAAATCCGTATAGGATTAATTTAATTATATTATACTTTATTTATTATATCAAGCGACTTATTCAAATATAGACATTTGACTTGTTGGCAATTGATTCAACCACAACACATCACTAACAGATCGCTTTGTCTTTGTATGAATGCCAATTTTAGTTGAAAACTCTATTCTGTGCCACTCTGATAACTCTTTATTGTATAGTTCGTGATCATATCCTGATAGCAATACCGGCCCAGTGTGTGCTTTTAATGCACGAATAAGGTCAATATGATAATCGTTGCTGCATTCATGCTCATAGTGTATCGATGTTCTAGTTGCTTGAAGATATGGCGGATCCGCATATATTAGTGTATCCTTATCAAGTTCACCAATTAGCTGCAAAGCATCTTTACATTCAATTTGAGCATCTTTTAGTCGCTTTGCTGCTTTTAACAAGCGATCCGGTAATTCATTCCACTCATAAGTGTTATATGGTCCATTCCAAGAGATATTTCTGCGAAAACCAGCATCAGCATTAGTTTTACCACCAATACCCATCCAGCAGCGAACAAGCATTCTCCTTGCATCTTCCAGCGGATCAGCAGATTGCTCAAGTGCTAATTCATACTCTTGCCGGCTATACAAAGTATAATCAACTAATTGCGTCAACTTTACCGGTTCTTCACGAAGTATTGTAAATAAGTTTACCAAACGACCATCTACGTCATTGATAGTCTCCAGTATTGCCTTTTTCTTATTAAAGAACACCGCCCCACTACCAAAAAATGGCTCACAGTATGCCTTATGATCGGGCATCAATGATGCAATTTGCTTAGCATATTGCCACTTACTGCCAGGATAGTTAAGAATCCGCTTCATATTATTCATTCTCCTTACATATTAAAAAGCCAAGATACGTTGTATCTTGGCTTTTGTTTATTTTATAATCCGGTCAACCGGTAGTTGTAGACTTCATCATTTTTTCCTTCATTAATCTTTATACAAAAATCAATGTAGCCTGCGACTCCCTGATCTGTATTAAGTCCATTGATATAATAACAGCCGCTGCTTGATGAAATGCAAATTTGAACATCCTTAGCCGTATAGATCACTTCATTTGCCTCGCCGCCAGTTTTGCTCTCTACATCAAAACATTTTGTTTGATCAAGTGCCGACTCCAGGCTTACGAAGATCACCTCATCGCTATATCCTTGCCGGCGAAGCAAGTTAATTTGATTAATCACCGATTCGCCCTGGCAATTCAATACCTCACTAAATAAATATTCATCCATTCTAAACCACTCCAGTAACAAACACAATAAACAGCAACAATACCAATAGCGCTACTTTTGCCTTTAAAGAACTCTGGCCCATATTAGATCCTAATAATGAAGCAATAAGAAACCAATAAACAAGCAGCATGATTACCGCGACTATCCCGGACATTCCAAAACGTACCGCTAAATCATATCCTAGAAAAAGTACTCGCCATAGCAGCTGCAGCACTGTATTCAATGCACTCGGCAAATTCGCTCCGGATAAAATAGTCAATTGCAGCAGCCACAAGATCCCATAAAAACCGGCGATCAGTACAATCACCACGAGCGGCCGCCGAATAAACTTCGGCACCACTCGTTCAAATAAACCTTTAAAGTCGGATATCAAATTCTTTATTTTATACATCTTTCATTCCTCCGTTGTACGTTCTAAATATTTGGCCATCGACTGGATTGTTCAAAACATCCGCCAGTACACCTCCACGGATCCGATACCCCTTCACCGGGTATTTTTGCAAATCATCCATAAAGCTGTCCATTTTTCGTTTTGTATTAAATACAAACAACAATTCAAATTGGCTGGCTTCGATAACCGGATGCTCAACAATTTTATTGAAAACAGCATACTTGTTGTAGCGTTCCAATTTGTTGGCCAGGCTCCGCCGCTTTTGTTCGTTTTCATATTCTAAAAACAAGCACACCTGTTTCTTAATCAAGATGCCGCCATCGGGCCGGATCACATCGTTATACTCCTTTTCCTTCCCGAAGAAATGATGTGCCTCTCCCTTCTCAACATAAATATCAGTTCCTGGCAGCTCGTTATAAGCTAATAAAATTTTTGCCGTGTTGACATAATGCATGTAACTGCTCTTTAAGTGCATGGCGCTCTCAATGTCGAATCGCTCTTTACTGTCCACCGGCTGCAGTACATAAAAACCGTTCTCGTGGATTGCATAGATAACCCGGTAATCCGGCGCTCCTTTTTTACCAATTAAGAATCGTTGTATATAGTGCTTGCTAAGTAAGAACTCGATTCTATTTTTTATTGTTCCTGGTTTTAAATTCCGGTAGTAGAATTTGTAAACAATCTCTTTATCTAAATATTGAAACTTCTGCAGTGCTGCAAGAAATATCAAATCGTTATGGGTTAAATTTTTGATTGCCATTGGCTCTCCTCCTTATGTTTTAAAATTTAGTTTTGGAATTTAGTTTTTTTATATTTGAATATTTATATTCAAATATAAAGCTGATTGACTATAAGGCAATCAGTCTGACAGGTGGGCTTCGGGTGGTATGGGAAGGCTGGTAATGTATATATAGATATATATGGACATTAACAGAATCACCGTTTTAAAAAGGGCTATTTTGGCTATATAGGGCAAAGGTTTATGCCCTATTTTAATATCGTTTGAAAACAACACCAAAACCATACCATAACCACACCAAAACAATCCTATAACAACTCGAAAACAACACTACCAACTAATTGTCAAAGTCGCCGAGCAAGTCCAACGCATCGAGGTTTTGATCCATTGGAGTTGATTGAGCCCAACTAGATTCAATTGTGACACCATCGTGATAACGTTCAGCCAGCAGCCGATCAATTTCATCAACATGCAACCAATCACGCTGCTGCAGTTCCATGATTTTTTTATTGGTCCAGTCCAGAGCAATTTCCTCATGCACCTTATTTTTGTACTCAGCTATTTTGCCATCCGGTAGGTACCAGTATGGTGGTTTAGCTTTAATTGGCACAACTTGAAATCCGGCATCTTTTGTTTGAATGTATGCAAGTAGCTCTCCATCGAGTAAGTTTTGAATTGTCTTTTTTGTGACTTTTCCATTCATGATATCCGACATTTTTTTGGCGCCATCGTCACCCTGCCGGCCGGTAATTTTTGTACCAACGTTCTCCGCCATTTCTGTTTTCAATTCATCTTTTAATGACTGAATAATTTGAGTTGCGAATATTAGCCACAACATATAGTAGCGCATTTCCGGAATTATATTTTTATAAATAACCGGCACTTGAAATTGCTTCCCTTCGTCAATAATCAAGAAGTGCGGCCGGGCTTTTTTCATGTCGCGGTTCTTTGCGACCATTGTATATTGACTGAGAATGTGTCCACCGTTTAATGTGATTTCATTGTCACTCATGCCCCTCGTATTAATGAGCACAATATGCCCCTCATCCATCCAGCGCTCAATCTCTAAATTGAACTCCGGCAATCCATAAAGTTTCATCATTCGTGGTGATGCAAAGAGATCTAACCGGTTCATCGTACTAGCCACTTCACTACGTGTGAATGGCATTTCATCGCTCTGTGGATCACCCCAAAACTTTTTATAGTTTGATGAGAAGAAGTCATTACCAAGCCGGCGCATGGCCAGCTGCTGGCGCTTACGATCATCAAAAAGCTCCTGGATATCTAAAATAGTATTCTTTTGCTTTTGTTCAAGCAGCAACGTACCAATACCATTTCTAAACATTTTATCCATCAATGGTGTTGCGCCGCTATTGTAGATTGTTTTAAGCAAATCTAGGATGTAGCCTTGTACGGCATCAACACTTGCACCGGTAGGAATATTGAGTAAGTTCATTTGCGGCAAGTACTGGCCTTGTGCTAAATCAATGTAGTGTACTTTATGCCAGTTGATTTTGTGACCGGCTGCCTCTCGTGCTAATAAGTGATTGATAATTTTGATCACCGTTTCCTGTTTCGGATCAAAACAAGTAAATCCATACAACCATTCGCCGTTATCGTCAACGGTCGCAATCATATCATCGACAATTTCAAAAAGTACTGAACTCTTACCTCCACCAGTTGCACCGGTTAAGAGTAAATGCTTAGCAATAAGATCAGGTGGGATCCGAATATCTTCACCTTTAAATTGGCCTGTTAAAACTGTACCAATCTTAATCCCCATTCTAATATCATCCGCTGCAACCGAATCACCATCAGTCCCAACATGTAAAATATGCATATTCTTATCAGTAACCTTTGGTATGGATAAAAACCCGGCCAATTCAACGGCAGTTAAACTAAACACGTGATGACTTATATCAATGCTGCGTGAGAATGATCCATTTGAGAACGAAGCGACCCTCAAATGATTGTGACGCGTTTCACTCTTGATTCTTATATTTTTTATTAAGTTATAGATTGACTCTTTACCGCTATTATCAAGTGGTGCAACTGACAACTCACAATCAAAGGCATGATGAGCCATGCCTATTTTGTTTTGGATATCTTTTAATCGCTCCTTTGCTTTTGTAGTCTTATCTGCCTTTTTTAATAGTGCAGACTCTAATTGTGTCAGCTGCTGCTCATATGCCTTATTCCGTGTCTTAGCAAACGTAAACGTCAGCATGACATCTTTTGGTATATCAAAGATTAATGATTCCCACAGGGCTCCTGGATCAATAGCATGAAATTTATCAAACAATGCCACGTTGCGGCCACCATCAACGATGGTCGGTACTGCAAGCATCGGTTTTACAAAATGCTCTCCATAAGCATCCTGCAGCATCTTCTCGAAGGCATAATCTTTATCACTGCTGCCAGCAACAAAACAAACGCGGCCCTCTTTATCTTTGAATACATGAAAACGAACACAGAGCGCTCGTTTGAATAACCCGCCAGTATTCGTATTGTAAATTTGGGATAGCAAGCCCGCCATCCGATCTCGAACATCATGTTCGCCCGATAAAAGTTGAAAATACATAGACTCCCTTCTTTCTGTTCAAAATAAGTGTCGCTAGAAGCAATCGACATGGATAATCACCCATTGATTGAATATTCGTTGCCTTCTAGCGACATTGCTTTTTATATTATGAGTATGTAGTAGGTCATAAACTGAAATACAACCAAAAAAACCGATTCTAAGTATGGTACTTTTAGAATCGGCAACCGAAACGTGTAGTTAAAAAATGGCCCAATTGCAAACGGCGCAATTCCCATTGGCGTTAGCATGTCACCAATAATATGGGAGACAACAGCTGCCGTTAAACACCACACAAGATATTGTGGTAATCCGATCAACTGTGCCAGGAAGAAAACAAGGATCACAAAATATATCGTATGAGTGATTCCCCGGTGTTTCAATAAATGTGGCAGCACCGGAATTTTACTTCCTAGCTTGCTGCTGCCATGATCGATGTCCGGCAAGAGTCCGCCGATAATACCACATAATAGCACGCCACCTAAAACCATTGGTTCATCTAATGGCGCATGCAAGATAAACTTTGCTGCTGCAGTACTTGCTACCATTCCTAATGCTGCATGGCTTGTTCCTTTCATTCTACATCACCTGCTAACTCACTGGTCAACGTATTTGTCATATTATAAAGCCCTGAGCAACCTACCTTGTTATTTCCTTCAAATATGCCACCATATGGCGCATATACATCCGGCCGGCTCCCCTGGAGCGCTCGCAACACTAATTGAGATACAATATAGATTGTGCCCTCTCTAGGATGCGGTAGATGCTTTACGACTGTCTTGGTTAATTGAAGTCTCAGAACACTGCTTTCAAGCGGCTCACTTAATTGAAATTTATCTTTAATGCGGCATACTGTTCCTGATGGTTCTATGTAGCGAACAATATTACCATTATCATCAATAATTTGAATAAGATGTCCTGTGAGATTCACTAATTTCATGACTTCGCCTCCTTTAGTTATATTATTTATTTTAAGGTGTTACAATTGAGCTACGTTCAAGTTTTGGTAAGTAGCCCTCAGGATCCACACGTACACCATTCAATCTTATTTCAAGATGTAAATGGTAACCAGCTGAAAAACCAGTATCACCACAATACCCAACCACTTGGCCACTACTCACACGATCGCCGGCACGAACAGCTAAAGTATTGAAATGCGCATATAAACTGCTATACCCATTCTGATGGTCCACTTCCACAAAATAACCATATGAGCTACTAAACGTGGCATCTGTAACAACACCATCAGCAATACTCCAGGCAGCCTCATCTTTGCTGCAGGCTAAATCAATGCCGTTATGCATCCGGGTTCCACCTCTTATAGGATCCTCAACAGTTCCATATCGTTCATTCATAGTGTTTCTTGCTGTTGGAATAATAAAGCCGTGATTGCTTGCGGTTGGCATTTCATAGTATTGAAATACATGTTCCACATAATCCGGGTCACCATAGTTCCCACCCATTTTAACTTCATAGTCCTTCGCATAGCTTGCATTAAATGAGGTTTTACCCTCACAGAAATATAAAAAGCCCGGACCCATGTTATAAGCCTGGACAATAAACTTAACATCATTTAATTTCAGTTGCTTTGCAATATCTACTAGCGATGCAAAATACTTTACAGCTTGCTCTATCGAGTCACGCGGGTTAGTAAAATAATTTGGTGGGTGCCCGGCCGACTCAGACGATTGCATGACATCGGGCGTTGTTTCACTCATTCCGCCCGACTCCTGCATCATCATAGCCAGCAATAGCTCAGTGTAAATTTCTATTTCATACTGCAGTGTAAATTCCCGCATCATATCTTCATACCGTCGAACGCTATTTGGCACTTTTGCTTTTCCCAGCATAACGTTGTTTCCGCCACTTTGACTACCACCTAAAAACGGCGCACAAAACAATAACAATGCTATAAGAAAGAACATTCCTTTTTTTATCATGAGTCATGATCCGATACAGCGCGATCAACTTCGCTTTGAGCTTTGTTTACTTGCTCCTCCGGCTCTTGTGCTTTGTATCGATACACAATACCAGCATCGTCTGTTGATTCACTATAAGTTGTCCGTGGTGGTAGTTCTCCGCTACTTGAATCATCAACTGTCGGATTATCGTGGGTTATACCTGCGTCACCGCTGGCATTCATATTTGAATCAGTAAGCGGTATATTCTGTACATCACTCACTAATGGATCTATATCATTTTCCGGATTTTGCTTGTCACTTGTTGGCGCTAGTTTGTTTTCGTCTTCTTCCGGTTGATCGCCAGCGGCGCTACTATTTGGTGTGCTGCCAAGTGGTTTCTTTTTATTGTCTTTTGGATCGTCATCATCTGGATCATTATTTGTATCATCATTCTTACTGTTGCCACTCCCACCGGGATTGGCCATTGCATGACCTAATTTACCGAAGGTGGCCATGCCGGCTTCATTCAGTCCACTTGCTGCACTCTTCATGAAATCAAGCGGTGAATAATCAGGATCAATAATTGATGATACCATCATGCTCCCTACTGCTTTTAACACCTTTCCAAGCCACTGCATAAGTTGTTCTCGAAAATGCCAGGCTAAAACTAAAGCCGCAAGCAATAACGCATCAACAACCAGAATTGCCAGGAAGTGAGTGTTAGCAATCGCTTGTGCAAGTAACTCAACATAAACGTGTTTAATGACGACACAAAGGGTTGCAATCCCCCATGCAAACAAATGCCATAAGAATCTATTAAGTATAAATGTTGCGTACTTCTTCTTAAATACAATTTGCATGATCAGTGCCGGAAAGATAAAGACGAGCGTCAACCAGCGAATAAGCTCAAATACTCCTCTAATAGCCGATAACAAGAACACTGGAATTGCGATTGATATTTTATGTACGAATAATAACAATGACTTCGCAAGCCCGGTTACGTAAGTTACCTGGTGTTCTGAGTTAAGTATCTGAAAATACTGTTTCGTCTTAAACTCACTTGCTGTCATATTGGTTGTTTGTTCATAACAAGTATTTTGTTTATCACGTGCTAGAAATGAACACGGCAATATTTTATTGACCAGCTCTTGGGCTGTCATATTATTATAGAGTGCAGGATCACGCGCCAATATTATATCAAGCTCAGCAATTGATCCCACCTCAAAGTTTTGAATCAACCAAGGTTGTAGGAACAACAACTCATAACTGGAGGTTTTGTCTTGTACTTCCAGTGGCACCTCACCAGTCGTATCATCACCATTAAATACAACAACCGAGAAAAAATCAGCTGTAACATTTTCAATTGCCTTGTCAATATCTGTCATATTAAATGCGATAACACCAACAAGGACACAGGAGAATACAGTTGATCCAATAAACTTTAGTACGTTTATTGGTGTAAGTTTATTCATTCCTTTCATAACATAGCTTGCAATCAACGCAATAGCAATGATAGTAAGAATCACTGCTCCAAATGAGTTCATACCTTTATCCCATTCAAAGACAGTAATATTGACGTAGCTTTGTACACTCATAACAATATCTTTGATGAAGCTCCCGGCTACTAACGTTTCAAAGAACCACACCAAGTAGGCAATCAAGCTCCCTATCATTTGTAAGATCATTACAATTAAGCTCACTATGAATAGTAGAATACCACCGATGTCACCACTCCAGGTGGCATCGTATTTTGGAACCCCAAAAGCTGTGGCCATAAAGTTCTTCGCATACATAGTTGTCTTTTCAAACTGCTCGTAAACTTCCTTAGATTTTGAAACAATCGCTGCAGTAAAAAAATCAAGGGCTTCGGTATCTTGAGGCCGCTCACCAACCGGCGACTCTTCATAATCACTTGGCTCACATTGAACCTCATTACAATTTTGACCAGTATCATTGGCACTAACAGGAGTTGCTATATTGACGCTAATCATAATGCCAAGCAGCAAGCCAATACAAATAAATTTAAACTTTCTCATGCCCGCAACTCCTCTCGGTTACCAGATGTATCAAAGTAGCGTTCAAACATTGGCAATTGTTTGTTTCTTACAAACGCTGTACGATTATTAAAATCACGCCATAAGAACACAAACTTCTCATCAATTGAGACATTTTCGCTTTTAGTCTTATCTGATAACATTTCAATAACTTCCGGACTTTGATCAAGCCCTAGTTCATTGATAATAAATTCTCGTTCCCGTTTACTTGATATTGATCCAATAAAGAACTGGCCAATATTGTTTGAAATTGCTTCAAGACTTTCTCCTGCATCACTCAATTGTTGTGATACAACCGTTGGGCTACCTAAAAGAGCCCGACACAACCGGAGAATATCCTCAGCAGCAGCTGAACCTTCGGGCGTCTTACGAAACACTCCATATTCTTCAATGGTAATCTGTTTTAATCCCTTAATTTGATGCAACATTTGTTCCGCCAGCATATTACATTTTGATAACGTGTATGAAGCAAACACATGCATCATATTATTTTCATTATACTTATCAATTTTTGGCATTCCCATAAACTGAATTAAGGTGTATTTGTACTTAGTAAAATCAATGGTAATTTTTGTATCTTGATCTGCGAAAAACAAATTTGCTAATCCCATTGTTGATGCTGATAGTAAGTTACGACCTAACAAATACGCCTCATTACTTATAGACTTCATATTTATTAATACTTGCGTTACCTCACTCAAAGTCGGCTGAGTAATTTTTTTATTTCTATACGCTTCAAGAACAGCCAAAATCGCTTCGTCTAACAACATCCCATCATTTACTTGATAATTTAACGCTCTAAAGATGAAACGTATATCTGTCTTTGCTTCCTCTAAAGCACGCATTGGTTCATCTTTATATCTCAGCATTGGATCAAATATTCCAGAGCTCTCACTACCACTACCAAGAATGATACGTTGCATTATTGGTTGTAGCCATTCAATCTCATGAATTTTATCAGGTTCCTTTTTAGGGTCAAATTTTAATAGTGGGGCGTTGTAAACGATAAGCTTTGTCATTTCCATATATTTTACAAGCTCACTCTTTCCACTTCCAGCTTCGCCAAAGACTCCAGTTGCCGGCTGTGCATTAACTGTCTTATTTTCAAAGCTAGCTAGCCAATCAAGATAAGCTGCAGCGTTCTTACGGTAAATATAAGATACTGGCACACCCTCAATGTTCCCAATTTTAATACCAGCAAGTGGATGTAAGTTGACAAATGAACCGATAGTTAAAAATAAGATTGGATGCTCCAGCTTTAATACATTTAAGAATGGCAGCATCTGCTGCATGGCGTCATGCTGTTTACCAACTAATGGATCTAGTTTCAATTGATAGCTATCTTCACAATGTGACTTGAGTTCTTTCGCTCGTTCATTGAGCTGCTCTTCATTTTTGGCTTCAATCCGAAATATAATCTGCGTCTGAACCTCTGTATTTTCCGGTAATGAGAATACAGAAGCTCCATACTTCGCTAGTTTTTTTGCATCATCATACTCACGGTTGCGCCGCCCGGTATTACCGCGATATTTTTTTTGTTCTTCTTCCAGCTCCTGTTCATATGCTTCCATCGCAATCATAGCCTCACGTGCGGCCCGTAAATCGAATTTTATAGCAATCACAACCGGATGTCGCAACATTGTCAAACCAGCTATTAAACGGCCGTTATTTGGCGCTACTGGCATTTCTTTAACAAGGTAATGCCGAGTACAATATGTTTCCTTACCTTCTGATTCAGTATATTGATATACATTCTGTTCAATTTGGCTAGGATTAAGCGTATATGTCCGTTCAACTTTATCTTTATATGATGGTCGCAAGAGCGATTGATAAATGTGGTATGCATCTTCTGCTTCGACCTTTTTAACACCAAAACGAGCACCTAATCGTTCAAAAATGATATGAGATGCTTGTTCTAAATATCGTCGATAATCTTTATTTGGTTTTTCAGCGATTCCGAAAGTATGACGCTTTAGGAACGGCAAACTACTTTTTGACATAAATGGCTTGCGACCATCTACAAATGCAAAGATAATTCTGTGAGTATAAATCAGCTCCTTAACTAGCAATTCGTATGTTTCCATTCTGAACTGATCATAAACAGCATCCATTGTTCCATCACGATAGCGATCGTAAATACTATCCATATACATAATCCGTGCATTGACATCTTCTTTTCTCGGTATGAGTAAAATTGATCCCTGCATATTGATCTCTGCTATGGTTTTAATGAGTGCTGCTTCTGATTGATTGCTCACATCTTCTTTTGCGTACATCTCATTCGTTGGATCAATCTCAAATAAATACGTTAAGGTATTACCGGCGATCGTGACGTTTTGATGTTGATACAGGTTTCGTAGGTAATCCATACATTTCAACTCCTTTACTGTAATATGGCTTTTGCATTCTAATATATTCATGTTGCTCAGTGATAATCACTCGTTGTCTTCGGATTCGATTGATCCACAAAAACATGGTGGATGCACCGGTTTTGTTATCTCGATCAGATGATAGAAGATACAAAACTGTACCTACTCCACTTGCGGTAATTGCGCCAGCAGCAACACCAAACATCAGATTAAATATTAGGCTCCCTAAGCCAAAGACAGCTAAACCGCTCACAAGTGCGCTGCCAGCAAATAATATGAATGCCATACGGCCTTTTATTTCCAATTTTAGAACTGGTATATAGTAGATAGGTTCCTGACGATGTACCAAACTAAAATTATACTTATGTGCCATATAAATCTACTCCTTTACGATGGTAAGATTATCTGGATTATTTCCCATAACCATCCTCCGAGTGTTTGCCCAGCCGGCAACAACCCTTTAAAGATAGAATCAACTGGTACAAGCGTTACAATTAAGATAACCAAAATCATTACAATACCAGTAATGACTTCACCTGCAATTGCTTCCCATTTACTGGTATTTTTTTCTTTTGCCAATTTTAAATCAGCTCTAGCAGATTTAACCAAACCAATAAAGATACCAATAATTAGCAAAACTGCAATAAGTAATACAATCCACGCCACAAGTGGTGTGCCAAGTAATTGTTCAACCTTATTGCCATTTCCACCCGGTGCCAAATAAAATAACTGTGATAAAAAAATATTCATGCTTTATTTCCTCCTAATTTAAATAATATATTGTTTGTATTTTTTGTGAGCTTGGATCAATCACAAACAAATGTCGATAATCAAGTGATCCTAAGTCTTTTGGTAAAGTATAAGTCACATTGATATCAACTTCAATCATGCCATCAATAAGAGCAATGCTGCTTATCTTTGGATCACTAAATGTGCCGCTGCCTTTGTCACTAATTGTGTCTACAACTAGCAGCTGCGCTTGTTTAAAATCAATGTTATAGCGCTCATAGAATAGTTCTATTTGTGCCATAGCTTGTTGTTTTTGCGCATCAGTAACCTTCTCACCATCTAATGCGTATGTGAACTGATCTAATGCTGCCGTTTTATCATCTTCAGGACTTTTTAAGAAGTCGTAACTCGCATAAGTAAACGGTTCTACAACCAAATATGTATTTGTGTAACGTTCCGAAACACCCAATGTACCGTAACTTGATTCAGTATACAGTAACTCTCCATTCAAGTTTGTAATCTGAAAGGTAAAGCCAAGGCTAAAGCGATCAACTCCATCAATACTTTTGACTTCGAGAATTTTCACATTCCCGGCTCGGACAATAACATCATCCTCATATTTAAGCTTCGGAATGGTAGATATCTCATAGCTACTGCTCCAAGCAACCGAGTTTGGATCATTTGAGAATTTATGTTGAATATAACTTGTAACAAACGCCGTTTCACTTTGCGGAATCGAGCGAATCACTTGTGGAATCATTGAACGTACACTCCACACCATAATGCTTGATAATAAGACAAAAGCTGCTGCTCCGCGCCATAGCCAGTTCCGCCATCTTTTCGGCGGCTTGAGTTCGTCTAAAAATGTCTCCTCCTTTTTTCTAAACGGTAGTTTTAGTGCCATGTGTTTCACCTCCATGTCCTTGTAGTGGTTGTTCCAGCAAGAAGCAATAACCGGCCGGCACATGTGCAATATCCTTCATATCCTCAATAACAAACGCATATGGAAATGCATGCCGAATAGAGGCATCGCTGCCATGACTAATTAATTGAATTTGGTTCTTATTTTCTTTTTTGTATGCATACATCCTACTCACCCGCCTTTAACTTCTTCTTAGGCTTCATAACAAAATAGAAAACCTCAATAAGAAAGAAAAAAAATATAATCAGCGAAATAGTACCAGTTGAATCTAATTGCATAAATGGAACGTATGAAATAATTAAAATTCCACCGCACAGCCCTACCGCTCGTGGTACCAAATGTTTTATCATATGTAGTAACTCTTGTTTTACAATCCCCACGAATTTTTTATTTTTATCACCCACACGTGATTTAATAATTCGGTAGATTGTAATTCCCAAAATGATAAGTATATTCAGCTGTATAAGCGTTACTAAACCATATGTTATATAAATACCAAAATATATAACGGCACTTGCGATATGAGCTATGCCAATTATTCCGCTATGTAGCATTGATAAAACAGTAAACAGTCCTTTTTTTACATTTTTTAGTAACATGTTTTGTCACTTCCTTTATGGTAAGTTTTAATAAGAAAGGACCAAGTTTACACTTGGTCCACATTTGATTTTTTCTTGTGGTTCACTAGGATAATAACACCTGCAATTGCGATCACAATTCCACCGGCAATAACACCGATTGCGATATTTTGACCAGTTACTGTAAGTGGACCATCATAGTATGATGTTTCTGCAGTATCGCTGGCTTCGGTCGTTCCACTCTCACCACTACCAGTAACTGCTGTTTGACCGTCCTTATTACCTTCAACGACATGTTCTTCCTCTACTGGATCCGGTTTCGTTTCCGGAATAGGATCAACCGGCACAAGTGCATCCGGATCTAACGGATCAATAAAATCAACATCACGTGCTTGAAGCAAACTGCGGCCGCTCGTAACTTCCTGATCAGCATCGATCTCTTGTACGACTTCAACCTGGTTATTCTCCGTAGTTGCAGCAAATACTTGTGTTCCGCTTGTTGCAAATACCCCAGCACCGATTAATAAGGCAATCGCAAGCGTTGCAGCTCCTTTACGGCCTTTCTTACGCGTACCGATCAGGATTGCTCCACCGGCTACAATAATTAGTGCTGTTCCGCCGATTAACCCTTCAAAGAATGCATCACCAGTTACCGCAAGTTCTTCAATTTTATCATTCTCAAATGTAATATGAATGATTTTCTGATCAGAATCAATATTGAACGTTACAATCTCATCACTCAGCGTATATCCACCCGGCGCTACTAATTCCTTCACTTGATACTCACCATATTTAAAGCTAGTTAAATCTGTTTCCGGAATAACTGCATATCCGGTAGCATCCGTTGTATACACTCGGGTAAATTGACAATCAACTGATGCTGCAACATTATTATCCGAACTGTTGTTATCAGTAGTTAGCGTTTCTTCTGGACATGCCTCACCACTGACACGTTTTACTTCAAATTCAGCTCCGGCAAGCGGCTCACCTGTCACACTATCAACTTTAGCAATCGTTAAGTCGCCAATTTCATTATACTCATTGATAATGTTTTGATTCTCATTGACATAATATACACCATCAATAATTTGTGCGGCAACTGCAGGATCCGCTAAATCCGGTAAAACAAACTTTTGATAGTCTAATGCATAGGTTGCATCATCAGCAGTTTTGATCTCACGTAAATATGCGCCGCTGCCATAAAGCCCAGCTGCAACCGGTCCAGTAACAAAATCGCCATTCTCATCAGTGACAACAGTTGTAAGTTCCCGGCCGTCAGCTTGGTATAAACCATACGTAACACCAGGTAATACTTTAAATTCTGCATCCTCTGTCGTTTTATGACCACCTACTGCGATGTATGCGGGTGCAAAAGTTGCTTTGATATTTGCAGGTGGAAGTGGATCAAGCAAGCCAAGTGTTGTTAATGTTTGTACCCCTGTTGCTTGATATGCAATAGCAGCATGCGGGCGAACACTAGATTGTACAGGAGTTGATACCTGAGCATCTAACGTTAAATCATCACTAGCTAAACGGAATTTTGAACCGATAGCCACAGATCCGGTAATTTTATTTCCAGCTTCATTTACTGCGTATACCCCTGCCGGTAGACTAGGTAATTTATAAGTATTCCCCGAACTTCCATTCGTTGTATATAAATCTGTTTCTAATCGGTTAGTGACTGGATTATATTTTGCTTCCAAACTTGCTGGCTGCTTAACTTCAAATCTAGTAACTGGAATATCCTTGCTATCTGCTTTTTGAAGTAACATATTAATATAAGAATCTCCATACGATTCAACTGTTGAACGATTATAGTTACCTAAATATGCATTGATTGCAACGAAGGTCCGCACATACGCTTCATTATCACTCAATCCATGCTGACCACCATAATTAGATGGGAATCCCCATATTAATATTGCCAGTAAGCCGTCATCGTTCATTAATGATCCCTGATCATACCAGTTACCATTTGGGAATGCCTCAAATGGTTGGATACAGAAAACTGGCCCGATATTATCGATGCTAATAAACGGAGTAGCGTATCCGTTCCAATTCAACATTCCAGAGCTATTTCCGGTTCCGCGTGCCATACGAAGTGGCACACCATTTAAATATTGTACTAATTGATCTTGTGGTAAACTTGATCGAATAACTAAACCCGATTCTGTTTTTGCAACTGCATACATAGTTACACCATTTTCATCAATAGTCGGTTCTTCATCAATTGATGGACTATTTTCAATGATATCCTTCAAGTTATCATTTGTTGTTACATTGATTTCATTTCCAGTTCTAGAATCATTAATTGTCGTAATTCCATCATCGCTTGTTTTGATAGTTTGATCTAGCTCACCATCATTGTTGCTATCAGTCCAGGTTTTAAAGAAGTCGGGTGCTGCTTCAACATGGAACCCATAATCACTTGCGGCGAACGCATGCTGTGGAGCACTAAAACTAAATACTCCAATAAATGCTGCAACAAGAGCTGATCTAGCAATCATTATTTTTACTGGTCGACTAATTTTTTGAACAATTGGAGATACGTGCTTATTATATTGTCTTGTTAATTGTCGATCAAATAATAGTCCATATAGTCGAGCTTGACGAATTTGCTTAGTATTCCAAGTCCACTTGATTGCTCGTAAGCAATATAACCATACTATGGTTACAGTGCTACTTACTTTTCGAGTAATTGATAATATTACTCTCTTAATTGCTTTTCCTTGTGGTGATTCCATTAAGAATGTAAACAACCACCAAATTGCTGACACTATGCAGCTAAAGATCTTTTTTGCGACCTTTTTTGTTTGTTTAAACATCATTTTTCCTCTTTTCTTAGCTAAATATACTATTTTAAATATTAAAAAAAGCAACACTTATCGCATTGCTTCTTCCCCTTACGGCGGGGCCTTATTCATTTGTACCATTGTTAAATCCTCACTTTCAAATAAAAAAAGCAGTCATATGAGACTGCTTTTATAACATATTTATGGTTTTGGGAACAAATCTGCTGGAGGATTCCACGGACACGTTTCTCCACCGGCAACCGGTCTACATTCTGTATTATTTCCACCGCCAGTTGTTCCGCCGCCGTTTCCACCACCTTGTGTATTTCCTCCACCGCCAGTACCATTACCTGTGTTTGGAGTTACAGAACCGCCATTATAGGTTCCAGTTCCAGCTGGAGTTGAAGGAATATTATTTCTAGTCCACTGATCTGCATTCGCATATGCCTCAATAACAATGTTCATATTGGCCCAAGCTTCATCATATTTACCAGCTTCTATTAAATCTGTAACTATTTTCTTTTGGTCCGCAACATGTTTTTGGTGATCCGAACTATATTGATTTTGCATTTCACCTTGTTTACTGTTCACAATATTAGTTAATGCTGTTTTTTGGGTTGCTGCGAGCTTTGCTTTAAATGGAGATTCTTCACCTTGAAGAGTGCCCAGCTGTTTTTGTACTGCATCAACTTGAGCTGTCATTTCAGCAATATCAGCATCCGTATAGTTTATTGTATCAACAGTAGTCATAATAGCAACTACTGGAGTATCAACTTTTAAGGTGTCTATAACTTGTTGTTTTTCATCAGCATTTAAATACTCTAGGTCATTGACAGCTTTAGTATTATCTGCAATGAGTGTTGCAAGCTCATCTTGTTTATCCTGGAGAATTTGTGCTTGTGCCTTATATTGTGTGTTTAACTCTTGCTGCGCTGTGTAGATAGCAAACTGATTATATCCATATGCACCACCGGCAGCAATTAAACTAATTACTACAACCGCAACAACTCCAATAATAATTTTCGTTTGTTTTTTCATATCTTTAATTTTCTGCATTGCTGCTCACTCCTCTCATTTAAAATTCTTGTTCAATCGATTTCTGTTTGTTATTAATAACAAACAGTTTCAATAATAGACTAATTACTGTCAGAGTAACTCCACTTGCAGCAAGCGAAGTTTGAATAAATCGCATTGTAAAGCCTGGTATATACGTCATAAAGATTGATAGTAATGATATTGTAATACCAACTATACTCATCGCATTTGTCCAGTTCCGTAGTTTCTTTTCCATTTGCACCCTTCCTTTTCATTAAATCCTCATCACTTATCTGTACACTTCTTTTCGATGCGCTACTTGCAGCGCCAAGATAAGTAGCTCTTCATCTACAAATTTGACAATAACCCGGTATTGGCCAACTCGGTAGCGCCATGTTCCTTCAATTCTTCCCTTTAATGCCTTTTCCGGCATTCTTGGGCTTTCAGTACCATTAATATGTAAATCGATCCATTTTACAATAATGGTTGCTGTTGATTTATCAAGTTTACTTAATTGCTTCTGAAATTGTTTCGTGTACCGAAGTCGATATTGCTTAGAGTCCATACATTTCCATCACTTCTTCATGAGAATACGTTTTAGGATCTTTTTGATACTCTTCGTAAGCTTTATCAGCAAGCGCTGCATCGTATTCATCCTCAATATATGAGAAAACGACTTGATTAATGAAATCACTTATTGTTTGCCCTCGAAGTTCTGCATATTTTTTATATAACTCTTTTTGTTTGTCATCCATTCTAACACTAACAACTGCCAAAATAATCACCTCATAGTTATTTGATAATTCAATTATACTACATTTGTAGTCAAAGTCAACTATGATAATTATTTTATGAATTCTCTGTTTGAAGCCGTCTATCAGCACAATTAAGTTATATTACATAAAAATATTATTTCATGGATTATTAAAGTGTCGCTAGAACGCCTCGAAAGTTTATTTTATGAGTAGTTGTGCATCTAAATTGATTCTAGAAGCTTCCTATCACACATCAAATTGCCAGGTCGAGCTGCATTTGCACTTCATAGTTTGTTAAAATGATTTCTGTCTTATCTGTACATTCATCTTTGCTACGCATATATGA
>NZ_VBWP01000018.1 GCF_005771635.1 Culicoidibacter larvae
GTTCCGGAAATATATTGGTATATATATCCCGGCTCCGAGATTTCCCACCGATCCATTTTAAAGTTGAATCAATCATTACTACCACCACCTTGCACAGCATCAGCATGATCACTTCGTTCAAGATATATGAGTATTAAATTACATATATGTACAAAGACCCACATTGCACCAATCGGCAGCACAAAAATTACTAATCGTTCCACAATCATCACTCCTTCCAATTCTTACACTTCAAAGTTTGTTAAAATGATTGCTAAATTATCCGTAAACCCGTAGTAACAATCTGTACTTTATCTAGATAGAAATCATGAATAGCATTCTTTAAGATGATTGAACATCCAACCAGTATAACAATTACAATCAAGTAAATGATAAAAATAAAAAGTGTGACTTTAATTTGCTCAAATAATTCATTCCGTTTATTCTTCATCCTATCCATCCTCTCCTTTATCTAGCAATTTGCTAACTGTTGATACGTTTGCTCGATATACCGCAGCTGCAACAAAACATCTTTTTCATGCTTCAGCCGATTAAGCAGCTGCTTCTGTAAAGCTCGTATAGTCTGGTAACTGGATCCTTGTTTGATTCTCTCCTGGATCCGGTAATTTAAATGCTGCACCGCTTGCGAAAATAATTTACGTTCAATATACTGCTGCTCATTTCTAATACCTTTGTACCTTTTTTGAGCAATATTGTTTTTCTTAAAGAGTACATACAATTCCATCTTAAAGCGAATAAATAAAGCTTTTACTATTTTTTTGACTTGAGTTATGTGTGATCGCTCATGCAATGATTTATCAATCGGTGTGTATGGATCCTCAATCGGTACACGCTTACCTTCATTGTCTAACTTATAAGCATCTTTTTTGTACTTTAACTCAAATCCTTCCTTGGCTACGCGGCTAATATGCCCGCGCTCATTCATATATAGGTCGCTACGATGCTTTTGAAAGCCTGTTATGGTATGCCGCTCACTAAAAACAATCGTCAAATGCAAATTATTTTCAAAATCACCTAAATACCAACTAGCGGCAGCTGATGCTCCAACTAATTCCTGAGTAATAGTAGTACATAGATATTCTATATCTTCACGATCACGCCAGGCATTCGGTAATTCAATCAAATAATATCTACCTTGGTTCTTTGTTTCTTTCTTCTGTTCAAAGGCTATTAATCTTTTCCACAATGTTTTTTGTTCATGCATTGCAATTGCAAACTTTCGGAGCCTGCTCATCTTAGAACGTACATTTCCAATACTGCCGGTCCGGACAAAAACAGATCGTTTCATTATTTTTCACTCCTTGTTGTCAATTTTTTGCGCGTATCGCAATAACACCTTTCGGTGTCAAGTGCCTTGCTTGCAGCAAGGACTTGCCTACTCTTTGCAAATAAAAAAAATAAGCAAGTCCTTAAACGCTGGTAACACACGTCAACGAATAAATATGCCACTTACTCGCTGACGTGCGTTACCAGGGCACGTATCTCGGGAACTCCCTACTGTTGCTATACCATTGCTCCCATGCCCTGCAATGTTACTATATAGCATCGATACGCCTTGCGACCGTTGCTGAACCGGTGTGCCTTTATTCTCGCCGGTTCTAGTCCATGGATCCGTCCACTGATTTTGGCACGCAGTTCAGCCTCTGTTTCTTGTTTATGCCGTTTGAGCGCCCTGGCGCCCTTTTCTTGAGTTGATTGCGGTCAAGATGATACAACACCGCCAAGAAAGGAATTCATATTCCTATAAAGTGTTGAATGCGCAGCAGTACGTGCTACTAGGAGAATAGTTATTCAACACTTTATAGAAACAGCAAGCCCTAAAAGGCTTGCGCTCCTAAATAAAAATATTTACGATTACTCCAGTTCTTCTCTTAATTCATTTGCACAAGAGCTACATAAATGAAGTTCTGTTCCATTTCCTATTTCAATTTTAATAGATGCAACAGACAAACAGTTGTCACATTCTAGTTCTTCATCTCTAATTCCAGTTCTATTCATGGTTCTTTGCCACCTCCCAATCTCAATTTTTCAATACTAATATAGATATTACAAGCCTCACAAGGCTTGCGTTCCTGATTATTATAGTAAGTCGCCATCAATTAATAGTAACTCTAGGTTTGAATCAAACTTCGGGAAATTCTCATGATTTTCATCATAGCCATTCTTGCGCCACTGCTCAGCTGATCGCTCAACTTCAGTAATAGCATCACTTTCTGATATCTCGCGAACGTCTAACTCATTATCGGTTATTTCACAAACATATTTCTCATAGAGCGCAATTGCCTCCATTTGATTAATTGCGATAATTAATGCGTAATACGGTTCCTTAAATAAGTAGTATTTTTTCATTACATATACCCTCCTAGTATTTTATTTACTTAATTACAAATTTACATTTTTAAAACAAATGTCTAGCATTTCAACTGTTATGTCAATCTCATATCCTGATTCTATTTGTTTCAAACGCACTAAATCATCATCTTCATTAATGCGAATTAGTTTATAATTTACGCCCTTCATTCCATGAAAAGCAATTCCATCGCAATGGATATTGTTATCAGCATAGCGCGCATAAAACGATATTATTGATTCAAACACCGATATACCTCCTCATTATTTTTGGGTTTTATCCCTGCAGCATGTATCAGATACTTTTTTTATGAAAACAAATGAATTTGAGATGAATATTAATATTACAAAAGGGGGGAAGAATTCGTAAATTTATCAAACCAATAATAGAACAAGGAATAAAAAAATCAGCCCAATTGAGCTGATTGTAATTCTGATACACACTGCAGGAATAGCAAGTTACCTTGCACGCCCTGCTGCAGCAATCACTGCCGCAAATTATATGATCGGCCAAAGAGCCGTTAGGTTTCATTGAATCCTCTACTTAATCCCTTCTCCAGTAAGTAGTCTGGGTCATACACCAAAGGATGTATGCTGCGTCTGTTCATTGTAAATGACACACATTCGGTGAGTTCTGAGCGCTCACATGCTTGCCCGCGTTAGTCGCCTTTCTTTCAAGACAACCGCTCTGTCTATTATACAGAGCTTTGGTATTTGTTTTTGACAAAGAGCCCGCCTCCGTTCGGCATGAACAAGTGTAACTCAGCATATCATCACGACAATCCTTGCCACTCGGTCTCTTTTTTGGTCAATACCATCATTTGTGCTTTTCACGGAACAAGGAGCCTCAATTCCCATGCACTTGCTTATTACTTTACTCAACAGAAATGTAATGGTATATCTTGTAAATAACAAAATAATTCCATTTAAAGACTGTTTCATTTGTCACACCTTCTGTTTTCTAGTATAATAACTATGTCATTACTAGTGTTAATGGCGTCAAATATTGCAGCCTTGTGCTGTGGCGTTTGAGGGCAATATAGATCAACTTTTGCGAGACGATTCTATATTGCTCTTTGCATTGCCACTGAGTTATTTCTAACTCACACTTAAATTGGAATTGGTGGTTATTACCACCTAACAGTAACTCAATGTTTCCACTGGGTTCCTCTTAGGAATTAATAACCATTCTACATCTTACATTTCTTTTGGCTCAAAATTTCGCCAACTATTGGACAACTCTCCGTCATACAATTAAATAAACAGGGCTTTCTTCTTTTCACCTACCTACGATTACCAGAAGAAAGCCCTGTTTATTTATCGTAGGTAGTGTTTATGATTTAATTATAATACTTTATATAGAATTGTCAAACGGTATTTTTCTTTATATAGAATTTAAATACTATTATTTCTTTTTAAATCTTATACTGGTAGTAGGTGATATGATGAATACATTTTCTAGAAGATTTGAAATGCTATGCAAGAAACACAATATTAAACCAACATCGCTGAGTTTTTCTGATGAAATAGGAATAAATAAATCAACAATTAATAATTACTCAACCGGTACCTCTCCTACTGCAGAAAATATTGTAAAGATTTCTAAGTATTTCAATGTTAGTTCTGATTATTTATTAGGGCTTACCAATTTGCCTGATAGAATAGATAATTTTGTTTCTTCAAACATGGAACTGGATATTACTAATCTAACAGAAAACCAACTAGCAGAAGTTCAAAATTATATTAACTACTTAAAAAATAACAATTCTGATAAGTAACTTATATTTCTATTATAATAAATAAATCTATTCAAGGTAAATACGCAAATTCGCACCTCGAAAACCCTTGATTTATATAGCTTTTTTACTATCAGGTGCAAATTCGCACCTTTTTTGACTCATATGGGCTCTTTATTATATGATATAATTGTGATGAGAGGAGGAATAGAAATGTTATCAATTTTTAGCATCCTTGTACCTTATATTTGGTATTGGGAATAATCATTTAAACAATAAAAACGATCAGCTAATCTAAGCTGATCGTTTTTATTGTAAATATTGATTTATTATCAATATCTTTTACATGTATGTGAGAAATATTTGAATTTTGAATATTTCTCATTATTTCATCGTATTCTTGTTCAATATTCATTAAACTAGCAACAATTAATGCTTGCCTTAACCATGATATACCATTAAATTCTCTACCTAAGTTCCATAGTGCGATCCCAATTAATCCCATTAGTGTGATTGACATCAAATAGTTATCAGTATCTTTTATATATTCAAATGAAGTTATACAATGGTCGTAAAGTTCTTGCCATTCATTTCTCAAGAAATAATAGTAAGCAATTGCATTGTTTATTAAAAATAACCCTCTGTCTTTATTTGTTTTTGGATTCGATCGCATTTTGTTCCTCATGCTAATAGCAATTTTTAAATACTTTTTATCAAGCTGAGAAACTTTAAGAAGAACATTCACATGTGCAGCTTCCCGATAAGTAACGTACTTCGTACTTTCACGATACGTTTTACTTAATGAATCTAATAAAATTTTTATAGCATTCTCAAGTTTTCCAAATGTGCCTTCCCCAACTGCTTTATAGTGTAACAAAGCTTGTAAATCAATAGTTGGCATATTAACTTCTAGATACTCAACATCAATTTCTTGATAACGTTTTTCCATTTCTGACATATCACCATTTAATAATGCCTGCTGGATTCTATCCTTTAATTCATAATAATATAACAATTCTCTTGGACGAGACCGACTCAATAATTCATCAACTGTTACACCCATCCGGCTACAAAATGAAGCAATAAGAATGATAGATGGTGCTTTAGTAATTCCAGCTTCAATTCTTCCATAAGCAGATTTATCACATATTCCACTATAAACATCCTCAGCGCTCAAACCTTTATCTTTTCTAATACTGCTTAATCCACTTCCAATATCAAAATTCTCATACTCCTTATTACTATTCACGTTTTCCACACTCCCTAGTTTAAAAATAATTATATTATATAAAGCTATCTTTTGTAAATATAGTACTTAATTCACAAAAATCATAATATTTTGTCTAACTAAATTAAATTGTATAATCCATTTAAACCAAACCTAACAGCAGCAATCCTCTCTTTGATCAGAGTAGCTTTTTGCTGTTTATAATAAACTTGCTGCAATACCACACGTGCAGCTTTTTTTATTTCTTTTGAATAATTAGCCAGTTCTAGATACACCTGATAAAATTCAGCAACTAATGCCGCATGATCTTTTAACATAGCATATATTTTTTTGTTCCCTACACCGCTATAACGAATTTTCTTAATATGATACTGGCGCCGCAATGAATAATCACGCATGCTTTGCTCTTCAAAAAAATGCTTAATAATACGCTTAACTTGATACTTATGCGCTGGATGATCATAGCTTTTATCCTTTGCGGTAAATTGTGCAGAAGCTTCAATTTTATTACCATCAGAATCCAACTTATAAGTTCCTTTTTCATAGCGTAAAGAATAGCCTGGCTTCGCTACCCTAGAAACCCGGCCGGCGGCATTAAAATAAAAATCACTACTATATTTTACATACTCAGAAGCCTTACTACGCAAGGAAAACAAGATTACAAGATGTAAGTTATGATCATCACCGGCAACAGCATCACGAATAAACCAGCTCACCACAGCCAAACCAGGACAAATACGAGCAACTAGGCTTTTACATAAAGCTGAAAGGTCCTGCCGGTCCAACCAGCTATTAGGTAACTCGACTAAATATTCCTTTGCTACGTTATTACTTTTAACACTTTTCCGGACCTGATTATATTCAAACTCCTGAAGGTTTTTCCAAGCTGCTAAATTACTGCCATAAGACCCTAAGCAAGTTGCTGTCAAAAAGTTATATCGTTCAAGTACTTCATTATGTTTGGATTCTCTTAAAAAGATAAGTCGTTTCATTATAGCATTCTCCTCATTGTTTACCTAACACCAGCAAGCAATAACACAATATACCCTTTCGGGATAACGTGCCTTGCTTGCGCTCGTTACTCTCCTCTATTACTTACTTAAAAATAATAAGGAGAGCAACGTTGGCGATACCAGTCATTCAACGAACTATTTAGCTCATTAACTCACTGGTGTCGCCACCGCTCATGCTTTCGGGAACTCCCTAGACATAACTAACTCCCCGCAATACACCCTTGGATCTGCGTTAGTTATAAGCATGCTCTCGATCTTTATGTACAGTTGTGCCTTAGTATTCTCTCCTGTACGATCTGTATTATCCGCAACGGTTGAATCTGCGCCGGCTCAACTCTGGGCCATAAGCTAGTTTACGCAGTGCTGCAACGGCAGCTTGTAGAAACGGTGGCTTCAGTCGGTTTGTTTAAGCAAAACCTTTGTAAAATCTCTAGCAATGTCTTATCGAATAGAAAAAAGCCCTAAATCTTGCGATTTTAGCGCTTTTAGTGTATTTATCTATTGCAATGCATAGTTAAAAATGCTATACTATCAGTAATTCGGGAAAAGAATTAGAGATAGTATAACTACTAAAAGCAAAAGTACTTGTTGTCGCAAGTGCTTTTTTTCTATTCAATTTATTTAAAGAATAGCATACTCTTACACTTATAGCAAGTACTTTTTTTAATAGTATTTTTAGAATTGAAACCTAGATTTTAATCTTATATTTTTATTTTAAAATACAGTTTTAGACTTGCATTTTATATTTCTATTTTACATTTTAATTTCAAAATTGTATTTTATATTTGAATTTTAGAATATTGTTTTAAAACTTATATTTAGATTTGCATTCTAGATTCTAAATATAAAATTGAGTTTTAAAACTTATTTTTAGATTTTTATTTGACTTTAAAACTTTACTATAATATAATGAATTTAGATTTGAAATTTAAAATCTATTTTTATGAGGAGGTTTACCATGAGTGATATGAAAATTATATCAATAGGTACATTAAAAGGCGGAGTAGGTAAGACGGGGATTCTGTTTCATTTAGCCGGTATATTGGCTGAAGAAGGAAAGCGTGTTTTATGTATTGATGTTGACCCACAAGCAAACTTAACTACTAATTTTGGGGTTGATATTAGCGGAACTTATAATTCAACAATGAACATTTTTTCTGATATAAAGAGACCAGATTTAATTGTAAATAGAGGTCCAATTGATGAATTACCTACACTAGATTTATTGCCATCTTCTATATTTTTAACGAGCACGGAATTACAGTTAGTTAGTATGGCCGGTAGAGAAAATAAAATGATGAATTATATTGCAGATAATATTAATTGGTTTTCAAAATATGACTATATATTAATTGATACAAACCCATCAATGAGTATAATTAATCAAAACGCATTTAAAGTTGCAGATGATATTCTACTAATTGGTGAAGCATCACAAAATAGCTATAATGGTGCAGAACTTTTTATTTCAATGTGGGGAGAGATTGCTAAAGACCTAAACATTGATAATAACATTGGTGGATTTATTATCAACAAAGCAGAAAGAAACGTAAATGCAACAAAAGAATTTATTGAATTTGTTAAGTCAGATGATTCTAGCATTAAAGAACTTGTCGCTGAGACAATTATTCCTAAAAATATAAAGGTTACTGAAGCAGCAGAATTAGAAAATGTTCCGATCAATATTTATGATAAAAATGCAACAAGCTATAAAGCATTGTTTAAACTTGTTAATGAATTAAAAGCAAAAGATATATTCTAGGAGGGATAGAGAATGAGCAATAAAGAGAAGACTAAAGGGAAAAATAGATTTGCAGATAAAATCAATAAGGAAAATCAACTCCAACCGGTTACTTTAGTTGGAAAGCAAAATGAAATTGAAAAAGAAATAACTGAAGTTATTCCTCCAGCGCAGGATGACCAGGATGACATCGAAATTTTAGTAGATATTGATGTAGACGACTTAAAACAGACACTAATCAAAGAGAAGAAAGAGTCAAACCGATCTTCGCAGTCGTATTACATGCATAATGACATTCATAATGCAGCCAAAAGAATGGCAGCAAATATGAGTAGAGGTAAACGAACTATATCTACTGGAAAGCTGGTTGAAACAATTTTAGCAAAAGTATTTGAAATAGACATTAAAGATTAAGTAAAAGCGTCCACATTGGACGTTTTTATTCGTTTTAAGCGTTGTTTGTACTATGTCAGCAATAATTCCGCACACAACAATAAAACAGCGCTATAAACGTCTTAAAATGGCTTATTTAAATTTCTTAATATCGGCAAGCACCAAATAGAGCAAAAGGCAGTATCATAGTACTGTCTTTTTTTGTTCACTAATTCATTATGAATATCTAAAAAACGATTTATTTTTAAATATTTCATCAAGCAATGTTATAAAAAATATGAATGAAGAATGAACATACTAATCAATTCTAAAACATTTGATATTATCTTGATTTTTGGAAGTCAATAATATATAATTGTGAAAAATATATATAAAAACTGAAGGGAGGTGAAGAAGATGGAAAAGAAAAAATCACAAAAACCAAAAGAAAAGAACCTTAAACCAGCAATTATTGGATTAGTTCAGCCGAAAGAAGGCGAACGTACAATTTTGATGGGAACATGTCATTGTTAAGGTTTGGAGAGGGCTCTTTGCAGCCCTCTTTACTAATATTTGGAGTGATTATAGTGAGGAACTTTTTTTATAATTTTGATTGGATACTAATAAGTGAAAATGATTGTTACTTTTTAGTAGATAGAAAAAGCAACAAAAGAATTGAAATAAATCAGGCATTGTTCTCAATTCTTGAAAGAACTAGCACGGATCCAATTACAAAAAATATAGTCAGTGAAATTGGCGAAGACACTTTTGAAGTACTTCGAGAAAATAAAATATTTAGCTACCAAAAGCCAAAATTTCATTCTGATATTGTAAAAATTCAACAAACAACACCATTCTTAAAACGAGTTTTTGTTGAAATAACTAACTCATGTAATGAATTTTGTTCACATTGTTACAATGTATCTTCAAATTTTAAACATAAGTTTATTAGTAAAAGTGATATGTTTGAAATTATTAATCAGGCACATGAATTAGGTGCATACGAATTCCAAATCACAGGAGGAGAGCCAATGTTATACAAAGGCTTTGGAGATATTCTCGACTATCTGTGGGTAAAAGGATTTATTATAACTATAAATACAAATTTAACACTGCTAACAGAGGAAATACTTGAGAAAATCGTTTCCTATAACATAAATATAAATTTTAGCTTGGATTATTCAAATCCAAAAAAGCATGATGAATTTAGAGGGTTGCAAGGTGCTTTTATAAAAACAATCAATAACTTTAAACAGCTTAAAACTAATCATGTGAATACGAGAGTTAATGTAATGCTTGATAACAAAAGCGATAGTGAAATAGTCGATTTAATAGACTATATCAAGTATGATTTGGAATCACGCTATGTTACTGATTATATGATTCCCATTGGTCGAGGAGAAGGCAGTGAATCTCAATTTTTTAACTCTAGGTCACAAAAAATTTATGCATTTACAAATGCAATAAAGTCAGATAGTTGTGCGTCGTGTCAATTAGACAAACGCACACTTGAAGAGTATGAGTACAGTAATATTACTTTTCCAGATTGTGGAATAGGAAAAAGTTTTTTATTTATTAATACTAATGGTTCGTACGCATTGTGTCCTTCATTAGCCTATACTGACGAATTAGATATTAACATGAATATTTATGACTCTTCAATGAAAAGTGCTTGGGAAACACTGGTTCAAAAATTCCGTAGTTCATTGAAATGCAAACATGAACATTCATGTGATTATAGTGCTATCTGTAATGGAGGATGTCGTTCGCGTGCGTATCATAGCCTTGGAAGCATTAACGATATAGATCCACTAGTTTGCGGAGTATATCAATCAAAGTATTACATTGAAGGGATAGATAAGGATGTTTCAACCAAATGAGAGTGCAATGCTGAATATAACAAGTTCTTTCTACTTAAGCTTAAGTGAAGAAGATAAATTTGAATTATTAAAAACAGTTGACGAAATTGGAGTTTCTTCAACTGCACTTTGGATTGATAGTAATGAAGTAAATACATTTTTCAATGTTAACTTTATTACCCAGGATAAATTTCAAGACATAGATCATCAAATAAGGGAAACTCATACATTTATTATCATCACTGATGAATTAAATGTAATTCAAAAATTAACTCATGATTCTTTCCTGTTATATCTTGATTTAGATAACGATAAACTAGATTGGATTGAAGAATTATCAGTGTTGAAAGAAAAAATAATTATAGTTCGATTTAAAAAATTCGAAATCAATGAAGCAAATCTGTACAAATATAATAACTTGTGTACAAAATTAAACGAACTTGAACATGTTTTTTTAAGCAAGGAGAACTGGAGAACTGCAACAATTAAGCAGCATCCATGTAATATCTATGCTTGTTCAGGAAAATATTGCCACTCTAAGAAAAGCAAGATACCAAGAGATCTTTATATTGATCAGTATGGTAATTTGTTTCCTTCAGGAATTAACGAACAAAACTTTATGTTTGGAAACATTAAGGAAAAAAAGTTGACAGAATTATTAGAAGAAACAAATAACTTCACATCTGTTTGTAGCAATATATTTAGAGATATTGTTATTGATTATCCGTATGATTATTTTCCAATTGATTCGTTTGTTTTTAGAGAGGGTGAATCCAATGAAGTGGTTGAGACCAACAATTTCAATTACCAATAATTGCAACTTAGCTTGTAAATATTGTTATTTAGAAGCTTCTCCATCCAAAAAAAACACACTAAAACTTCAAGAAATTAAGGAAATCATTGACTTAGCTGCCCTACAAGGTGCTGAGGATATTAAATGGACTGGTGGTGAAATATTTACTTGTTCTATTTTACCGGAAGTTATTGACTATGCATACAATCTAGGAATTAAATCGACCTTATTGACAAATGGAACTATTCTAGATAATGATCTAATCAAGCAAAAAAGAGAAATGATTTCTAGAGTATCAATCAGTATTGATGGTCCGAAAGAAATAACAGATACTAATCGTGGTATCGGAACATTTCAAAAGGTACTGAAATCCATTGATGTAGTTAGTGAACAAAATATTCCAATTACATTAATGGCAACACTTGATCGACGAGCTTTACCTAACTTGAGTTTTTTTGAGGAACTAAGTAATACTTATAATATTGACATTATCAAACTAGGCGCAGTGTTAAGAAAAGGACGAGCAGATGATTGGGAGTATGCTTTAAATAATGCTGAGGCGGAATTATTGCTAAAAGAAATGAAAAGAATGTACGTACGTTCACACTATAAACAAAAATATGGGACAAACTTACTGACAAGCGACTCATTTAAGCTCTATTATAGAAAAATACTAGAAATACTATTTGAAACTTTGTGGGTCGATTGGAATGGATTTGTATCTATATTTCCTCCGTCGGCAACATATGACACCAACAAAGATAAAAGTCTTTGTCATTATACTGAATTTAACTCGTTTGATTTTAACGAGTATTTTAAGTTTATCGAAACTAAGCTATTCTCATTTAAAGAGACAAACACTCAGGTAATGGAACTCTACGAAGTGATTGAAGAGTTAGTATAGGAGGTAGAGAAAATGAAAATACAAACTAGTAAATTAGGTTTAGTAAACAATAAATTTGTAATGGATAATATTAATTTAACGTTTAAATCTGGACAGTTCAACTTAATAATTGGAAAGAATGGTTCAGGAAAAACACAATTACTAAACGCATTAGCCGGTATAAACACTAATATCACTGGTGAAATTTCTTTTGTAACAGATAATGATAATAAATCTACAAAAAGAAAAGATGTAGCTAAAAAATATAATTATATCTCTGCACATGTGCGAAATCTCTTTAACGAATTAACTGGATTTGAAAATTGTATGTTTTTCGCACATCTTTACGGTATAAATAAGAATGAGGCAAGTGAAAAGATTTATAAGTTAGCTGAGTATTTTACGTTAACTGAAGATCTAAATAAAAAAGTAGGTGAGTATTCGAATGGAATGATGCAGAGACTTCATTTCATTCGAGCATTTTTAAATGAACCAGAAATAATTTTTTTAGATGAGCCTACAACTGGATTAGATATACATCAAATTTTGAAATTATACAAATTTTTACAACATCAAAAAAATACACACAATGTTAATATCATTTGCATTGCACATGATTTAGAAATGGTTGAGCAGTTTGCTGATAGTATCTGTCTTATAGAGCAGGGTGAAGTAATCTGGCAAAAAGACATAAAAGCAGTGCATGATGACTATAATACAAATTGTTTCTACGTAGACCTTGAGCAAGCTCATATGTCCAAAGTAATGGAGCTACTCGATGAACAAAAAATTAAATGGTATTCTGAAACTCCAGAGGATGGAATATTGGTTCGATTGATACTAGACTCAAAACTTGATTTCACAGACAATCTTATCTTGCAAATGGGCGAAAAAGAAAGAACTCTAAAAGATATTCTTCTTTTTAGAGAGTAGGTGCTGTCATTATGATTAAAGCAATTAATTTTTTATTATATAAAAAAATCTATACAGATAAGAACTTTTATATACAAATCTTCATACGGCTACCCTTTGCACTCGTATTTCCAATTATTTTCTTAATGAATTTTGTCCAAGCATATGAAAACAATGTGCTTATTACATTAATTCTTTGGTCGTTAGTCTCTGCGGCAGTATTTGAAAGTTTCTTTATGGTTAAGTATGAGATTGATTCTCAGAGTGATTACTTAATTAAGTTAACTGGTATAAACTATTATATATTTCATATTTTATTAAATTTATTTATTTTTCTATTCCTATTCGCTATATATTTGTTATTCTTTTTGGCTCTAGCAATATTTAATTTTATTAACATATTTGCAATCCTTAACTTGGCCGGAATTATTGCGATCTTATTGTTGCTAATTAGTGTTGTTGTTGTCACACAACTCATTAATTGTTTGCAAATATTTATGAAGGATAAGATGGTCTTTAACATATTTAATTTATTCATGGATATTCTTTTAATTCTTACCGGAGTAATGTTCCCCATTACACTTTTCGGAGATTTGGGGCTAGTTTGCTTTCTCATACCTTTTACTTATCCATTTCAAATCATAATCGATTCTTCACTTCTAGGGTTTAACCTGGAATTTTTGAGTTGGATTATATCAATTATAGGCTGTTGTTTGTTGTCGGCAACAATATATAAAAGGGGGTTGAAGCGATGAAAACAATACTTACAGTCTCTAAACTACGATTTAAACTTCTTAGTATTAATTGGATAGATACGTTATCCATCCAGATTCGTGCATTAATTACAGTGTTACCATATCTTCTCTTTGTGTGGTATTTTTCGCAAAACAATACAAATAACATCAATTTTATTGTAACATCATTTCTATTAACCCTGTTCTTAGGAAATAATATTATTATGGTTAGTATGTATCTCCAAGAAGAGAAACGTACAGGACGCTATATCTATTATAAACTATTATCATTAAACATCTTCAACTCTATCATAGGTAGTATGATTAGCTGGATTGTCGTTTCTTTTTTTGGAATACTAATTTCATATTCAATTGTATCCATAATTTTACAATCATCATTTGAAATTTCATCACTAGTATTAGCATTTGTTGCTTTACTTATTACTACGATATTGAGTGTTTTGATTGGTATTATCATTAGCTATTTTGTTGTTAAGAAGAACAATATCAGAATTGTTTTTTATAGTTTTTCGATTTTATTATTCTTTAGCGGTAATTTATACCCTATTACTGTATTTCCGCTCCCTTTACGTGTAGTTGCTTTACTTAATCCAGTTTATTATGGCTTGGATTTGGTACGATATTATTTGTCAGCAAACTACGAACAAATAGTATCAGTTTCTGTGGAGTGGTTGATATTAATTGTTAGCACTTTGATTATTGCGATAATATCGACATTACTGATAAAAAAGAAATTTGCTAATTTATTTAGTTGAACTATCACTATATATATTTTTTGCTTCAGCAATAATTCCGCACACAACAATAGAACAGCGCTAGAAACGGCTAAAAATGGCTTATTTATATATCTTAATATCAAAAAGTACCAAAAAGATGAAAAGACAGTATCATAATGCTGTCTTTTTTTGTTCACTGATTCATTAAAGACTGCAGTCTGACCAAATATGGTCAGCCCCACGAAACTTGGACAAATTTCACAATATCGAAAGGAAGAAAATTTATGTCCCAAAACAAGTATACAA
>NZ_VBWP01000019.1 GCF_005771635.1 Culicoidibacter larvae
TTTGAAACTAGTTAAGAAAATATAAAAACACGCAGTTAATTTTAAACTGTGTGTTTTTATATTGGTTAACATAATCTTTATTATATGAATATTGTGAAATAGTGAATATTATATTCGTATTTTGAATAATCTAACATAAAAAGACCGCAATGATTATAATACCTTTAAAGTAAACACTAAATAAAAAGCAGAAATGTTATAATTTAGTATGAAACTTTGGAGGTATTTTTATTATGGGAAAACATATTAAAAGAACATATGAGTTTAAACAAATGGTAGTTGAAGAAATTCTTGCCGGAAAGAGCTATTCATATGTATCAAAAAAATATAATATACTTGATGGAACTATTGCGAATTGGAAGAAAAAATATTTAAACGGAACACTTGCGATAGATAATCGTGGCAGAACACCGGAACCAGTGGAAGATATTGATATTCTAAAAAAGTCTTATGCTCTGCTGATGGAAATCCGGAACAAGCAAGCCGAATAGAAAAATACCAGATTATAGATAAACTTAAATCGACTTATCCGGTTACAAAAATATGTCGAGTATTAAATATTATTCCGCAAAGCTATTATAAATGGGTGCGTCAGAATAAACCGATTATGAATAATTTTAATGAAGTCATTGCTTCAATTATTTCAGCAGAGCACAAAACATTGAACAAAACGTATGGAACAATTCGTTTAAAGCATCACATTGAAAAGAAGTATGGATTATGTCTAAATCACAAGAAGATTCGCAGATATAAGAACGCCCTATCTCTAGAAGTTATCGTAAGAAAAAGAAAACCCCTCTACCTGAATAAATCAAAAGAAAAACTTATAAAAAACAAAGCTCCGAACAGACTCAATAGTAACTTCACGTCGTTCGCGCCGTATGAAAAACTTTCCTCAGATGTGAGTTATATCAAATGCACCGACGGAACATTGTATTTGTCGGCAATCAAGGATTTATTTAATAATGAGATTGTATCATATCCGACATCATCAAAAAATAATGTTGAATTAATCTTCGCCAGCTACAGAAACATCCCTCAAGGAGAAACTACTAATTCCGTTATCCATACTGATCAAGGAGCCTTGTATTTCGCTTATGAATATTTGGATATGATTAGTCAGCTAGGCTATCAAAGAAGCATGTCTCAAAAAGGCTGTTGCTGGCAAAATAGTCCGATTGAAAACTGGTTTTCTCAATTAAAAGAGGAGTGGCTTAGACCAAGACAACCATTTACAAAGAAAGAAGCACAACATGAAATTAAAAAATACGTTCAGTGGTATAACACTGAACGTATCCAAAAAGATTTGCGATACTTGAGCCCTGCTCAATATAAATTGAAAATTAAACAACTTTTTATTTACTGTTTACTTGACAGGTACTAGTATCAATTGCGGTCTTTTTTTTATGGAGATAAAACTCATGAAAAAAGCTTTTATGAACTTGCATACGTGCACATGTATGCAAGTATATTTTATCATAGATAATTAATGCTTGCAATCAAGGTGATCATTCATAATAATCAGCTTTTGATTCTAATTCAATGTATTCAGCAAACTCCATTTTTATTGTGTTTTCGTCTAAGTTCATGTACTGAATGTATTTTGAAACATTTTTCGGGATTTTCATTGTCTCAATGTCATAACTATATCGTATTTTTAAAGCTTTTACGAATGCTGCAGTCTGACTTTCGTCCAACTTCAACATATATGGTTTAATGTACTCTTCAAAAACAAATTCTCTATACTGTTGTTCAAGATCAATTATTCTCACTACTCTATCCATCCTATTAGTTTTACTTTATGATATCATACTATTATTTTATTTTGTAGGGTCGTTTTAGCACAAGCGTTATTCAAATATGAATTATATTGTGATATTTTAGATTATATTATATACTAACTTTATAGGGAATGAATGGAGAGATGATTTTATGATAACGTATTTACCCGGTCAATATACTTGTGTTGAGTGTAGCAGTAAAATTGTAATTCAAGAGAAGACAAAAGATATATTAGTGTGTCCGAAGTGTGAAGGTACAGTATTTACAAATTGCATCGGTTTCCGGCCGGTTAAGAAACAGAAAGAAGACTAAGTATGACTACATCTGTTGCTGCTCCCACATAATAAGTTATCTTAGCAGTATTGATAGTATCATCTAATTCGTACTCAATATCATCAATTATGACAGTAATTAAAGCCCTTGAATTATTTTCTACTGTTTGTTCATTTGCAGGCTCTTGCTTAGCTTCGCTAGCAAATACGGTTTGCGTATAGCTATTTCCAGCTAATAACGTTAAAATAAATATCAGTGTAAAAATCTTTTTTTCATTTAATTTCCTCTTTTCTTTCTGGCAGTATCGTCATACAATATTTTTGTTTGTGCTAGTTTAAAAGGGAGCCAAAAATAGAGAGAAAACCAACCGAAAAGGGAACCACTCAAAAAGACAGTTCTGGATAATTGTATAATACAATTTGAAAGGACTGAGTAAGGAGTGATTCATATAATGAGTAAACTAGAAATAATAACCATGAAGGAACAAGGGATGTCAATCCGTGCAATAGCAGCAGAATTGAAAATGGGAAGAAGAACTGTTTCTAAGTATTGGAATGAATATTTGGAGACTAAAGCAGCCTTAATGGAAGATCCTGGTAATTTAGAGTTACAGGAAAAACTTGTGCAGAAACCAGTGTATACGACAACTAAGCCGAGATTATTATTAAAATATACACAAGCTATTGATCAGAGGCTGGATGAAATATTAGCTGATGAAGCAAAAAAGAACAAAGAACTTGGTTCGCATAAGCAAAAGTTAACTGCTCTGGCCATTTACGAGATAATAAAATCTGAGGGACATGATATTGGAAGAAGTACAATAACTAATTATTTGAGAATAAAGCGCGAAAAACAAAGCGAAGTTTTTATTAAACAGAAATATAAGTTGGGCAATCGTATTGAGTTTGATTTTGGTGAAGTTAAAGTTTGGCACCCATGTGAGAAAGTATATGCTCGCTGTTTTCTCGAGTCCGGCAACAAGTTATCGGTGGGCACGATTATATGAAAATGCCAACCAGACTGTTTTTATTGATGCACATGTTCAATTCTTTAACCATATTGGTGGTGTGTATAAGAATGTTGTTTATGATAATATGCGCAATGTGGTTTCGCGTTTTATTACTAAACGAAAAAAGGTCTTGAATGACGAGTTGATTAAGCTATCAATATTTTATGGATTCACTCCAGTAGTCACTAATCCATATAGAGGTAATGAAAAAGGTCATGTGGAAAACAGTGTGAAGACAATACGAAGTAAAGCATTCACAACTAAATACACATTTGAAAGTTTAAATGAGGCTCAAGCTCATTTAGAAATTGTTTTAGAGAAAATGAATGAGCAAACAAATATCCAAGAGGAACAACAATACTTAAAACCAGTCATCGATACGTATGAATACTGTACATATCAAAAACTACGGGTCAGCAAGTATAGCTTTATCCAATTAGATAATAATTTTTATTCAGTTCCTGAGTATCTTGTATATAAAATAGTCACTGTGAAGAAATATTTGAACTTCATCAGTATTCTTCACGCAAATACTGAAGTCTGCCGGCATACAATAAAAACCGGATTCGGCGAATATTCATTGGATATTAATCACTATTTGAAAACACTAATACAAAAACCAGGTGCTCTCCCGAATAGTGCAGCTCTTGATTCAATCCCCAAGCTTAAAAGAGTCTATCAAATGTATTATGAAGGTCGAGAACGAACGTTTTTGAGCCATCTGCTTACGTACAAAGATTTTGAGTTAGATAAGTTGATCGCCGAATTGATTCGTTTAGGTAAAGACGACAATACAGTAAAAGTAATAAGTCATAATAGAGCTGTCGATGCTGCCAGGATACAATTACAAGCCCATTCAAAATTACATATGAAAGAAGGAATGAATAAATGAACATTGTAGAAGCTGCCAAGACGCTGAAACTGGCGTATGTTAAAAATCATTTTTAATCAGCAATTCAGGAGGCAATAGATACAGACCAAGGCTATGAGGCCTTTTTAACATCCCTATTGACTGGAGAAATACAATCAAGAGCTAATAATCGTATTCAAGCACTGGTTAGAAAGTCTAAAATTCCCAACCGGCAAACAATGGACAGTTATCAAGTTGGTCATTTGGACACAAAATTACGCAAACAGATTAAAGAATTAGAAAGTTTGCGGTTTATTGACAATAAAGAAAATATTATTCTCATTGGAAATCCGGGTGTTGGAAAAACACATCTGTCCATGTCACTAGGAATGGAAGCTTGTTTGGCTGGAAAAAGTGTTCTGTTTGTTAATATTCCCAATCTTGTTATTGAGTTAAAAGAAGCAATGAGTTCTAGCCAACTCACCTATTACAAGCGACGATTCAGTAAATATGATTTAGTCATTCTTGATGAATTAGGTTATGTCTCATTTGATCAAGCTGGTAGCGAGATTCTATTTAATCTTTTATCTAATCGAAACCAAGTTGGGTCAATGATTATTACAACTAATTTGGCTTTCGAGCGTTGGGAGGAGACATTTAAGGACCCGATGTTAACTGCAGCAATTGTAGATCGCTTGGCACATCGGGCCCATGTGTTAGATATGAGTGGAAATTCTTTCCGGGTTGAAGATACAAAATCTTGGTTAAATCAGGAATAAGTGGCTCCCTTTTCGGCTGGCACACTGGTTCCCTTTTAAATTGACAAATACAATTTTAACACAATTATATTCAAATATATAGTGTTTTGCTACACTACCAGAAAAATATTTAATATTTTTTAATTGAGAACAATATAGTTAGCTTTCTTTTTTTTGTAAAAATAATAATGCGCTACCTGCCATCACTAATATCCAACTGATAACAACTGAATTACTACTATCTCCTGTTATAGGTAAATCACTTTTATCATCATACACAGTTGCTGTAATCGTGATACTTGGATTAAAAGTAAATTTAATTGGGTACTTTCCAACCACAGCAACAAAGTTCTTTTTATCAACGATAATTTCTGGGTTATCTAACCATTTTTGATTACCTACATCATAAACCGTTACTTTCGCAAATGCTTTCATCTCTTTTTCTGAAATATTTGCTTTAGTAACTCCTATTCTGAAATCAGATGCTTGAATAATAAATCCATTATCGTATACATAGCGTCCATCATTAACCAATACAACTTGTTTCGCACTCACACTATTACCATCACTATCTACAATAGTATACGTTAGTACATACACACCAGCTTTACTTGTATCAACACTTCCATCTATTGTGATATTCGCTGTAATAGGTCCATCTTCTGCATCTACTGCACTGACTCCTGTCATTGGATCAAATGCATTATTCATTTCTATTTCACTATATCCTGGTACTGTAAGTTCTGGTGCTTCTCCAGCAATAACAGTTGCTAGTACGCTTGTTGTTGCTTTTGCATCACCTTCTACTTCATAGCGGACATCGTATGTTCCAACACTTGCTTCATAGCCGCCTTTATCTACTACATTTACTTGAACACTGCTTTCTTGTCCAGTTTCTTTTTCATATACTTTAACTCCTGCAGCTTCTTTCATGGCAGCATCTGTCGTATCTACTTGACCAATACGTCTTGTATAATCGCTCGCTTCAATAATATACGTGTCTCCTGCTGTATAGCGTCCATCATTAACCAATACAACTTGTTTCGCACTCACACTATTACCATCACTATCCACAATAGTATACGTTAGTACATACACACCAGCTTTACTTGTATCAACACTTCCATCTATTGTGATATTCGCTGTAATAGGTCCATCTTCTGCATCTACTGCACTGACTCCTGTCATTGGATCAAATGCGTTATTCATTTCTATTTCACTATATCCTGGTACTGTAAGTTCTGGCGGTGTATCAGAGACTGTAATAGTTGATTGTGTAGTTGTACTAACACCTTCAGAGTTTGTTGCAGTTATTGTAACTGTTGTTGTTCCAATCTTAAGACCAGTGACAACACCTGAAGCATCAACGCTTGCTACTGATGCATCACTAACTGTATAACTTAACACGGCATTACTAGGTTCATATAAAGGAGTCAATTCTTTTGTTTTTCCCACTGATAACCTAAGATTTTCAATTGTTATTGTTGGCCGAGTAGAGGAAGCAATTCTAAAGTATTTAGTTGTAACCCAACCACTTGGCATTGTATTTAAAATTGAGGAAGACCCACTTAGCAATCCTGAAGATCCAGTGTATAGACTTACATTATTAAAAGGTGATGGACTAGTGGGTGGCCCAAAAGGACTAGTGTTGATGTTCCATGCTCCAATATCAGAATTCAATATTTTCAAACTTGGATTTGTACTACTTGATGAGTGAAAAGCCCTATATGGATTTGACTTGTTTTCTATATTAAAATATGAGGGTGAATCCAACAGCATAGTTGAATTGGCGTTGAGAAAAGTAATAATTCCTGCTGTACTACTTTGTGTATTCCCAACAAATTCCACTTTTGCTCCTGGATTAGTCTTAAAATCAATAATGTTGGCAAAATCATACAAAGCAGGTCCCGAAGATGCAGAAGTGCCATTTTTTATCTTTAAAGTTGCATCCGTATCTACACGATACTCTTGAGTAGCAATTCCATATGCATCCATTACACCTTCAGCATCGTTAACTTTTCTAAGTGTTACATCTGCATTGGGATAAACATAAATACTTTTCCAAATATAAAAAATAGGGTAACTATTTGAGCCTTCAATATCAACTATAGAACTATTGCCAAAGTAGGCCACACTGTCATAAGGAAGTGAATCATCATAAAATACAGCAGCACCATCTGCGGGCTTTGATAAAAAAACATTCGAGTTATTTTCAAAAATCACGTCCTTAATTCCTTGAGCAAAATCATCATTAAATTTTGTAACATTTACACTATTTCGAAGAAATAAATTAGTATTTACTGCCCCCGTCATTATCCAAGCAAATTTTGTTCCTGTATCGATTGTTAAATTATCAAATATATATTCCCAATTTGAAGCACCTCCTCTAATAAGTGCTACTGCAAGATCTCTATCTTGTTTAGAAATCGAAATATTTTTTAAATGAAAAGTTTTATTTTCAGTGCTTCCTCCTGTATTTCTAAATATTTCTCCGTTTACACCTGTCCCTTGAAATATTAAAGAAAAATTTGCTCCATCAATTTGTAAAGTCCTATTAAAACCAGTATTTCTAATAGTAGTTGTTTGTGCACTAGTAAAACTTATATTAGAATTTAGAACTATTCTTGAAATACTACTATTTTGATATGCTGCTATAAACTCTTCTGGACTTGCTACTCTAGCTGTTGTAACTTCAGTAAATGAAACTTCTACTTTTGGTGTTGGAATAGCATCCAATGTAAATTGTTCATTTAACGCTTCTACTTTCATTGTATTAAATCCTATAATTGGTTGAGCACAAAAAAAGATAATAAAAACCATAGTAATTTTGCCCAGTCTTTGTAAAGTTCTATGTTTCATTTTTTTCTACCTCCATATAATTAAATAATTCAATCAATATACATCTATGTGCATAGTGTATGATCTTTTAATTTTATATTTTTCTTTTTTTAAGTAAAAATATACCTAGTATACTACTTCCAACCAACATGACTCCTAATCCCATTAATGATGTGGCATCACCTGTTTGTGGTAACGTCCCCTCTGCTGGAGGAGTAACTGGCTCTGTTGGTATTTCCGTCTCATTTGCCTGCCATTTTGCATACAGTGTCATGCTACTTGTTACTGGGGTATTAAAATCCCACTGTGTTATATAGGTTTCATCTGTGTACCATCCTTGAAACTCTGCATTTTCTTTTGTTGGTGCTGTTGGCTCTGTCGCTTTTTCACCTTCTACTACATTTTGACTTGCTGGTACTGGCGATCCTCCTTTTGCATCAAATGCAACAAGATGCTCTTGGGATTTGATACTAACGTTAATATCTGTTAATCGAAGCACGCCATTCACTACTGCATGGTATGTTCCCGTTTCACTTGCTGTAAACGTAGTTCCTGTTCCTACTACATCTCCATTTTCATTAAACCATTCTACTGTAAAATTAGGAATGTCAATAGGATTGTCCTGTGGATCTACCCAAGTGTTTGAGGGTTTATCATATCTTTTAACTTCAGGGTTATAAATTTGCCCCACTGCCAACTCCTGTGTTTGACCATAGTCTAGACTATACTGACTAAGCGTACCATCTACGTAGTCACCTTGGATATTATCCAGTGCGTACATTGAAGTATAATTTGTTGTAGTTAAATTCATTACACTTGGCTGACTTAAAATATTAATCATATTAGGTAAATCCGTAAGCATTGGTATAAAGATTGTCTCAAGAGGACCATCAAAATTATACGAACCTATATAAGTCAAAGAACTAGGTAAAGTCACACTGCTTATTGGATTTATTTGGAAGGCAAAGTCGTGTATTTTGGTAACTCCTTCAGGTATCTCTACACTTGTTAAATCATTGTCATAAAATGTCTCGTTTAGAATCGCAGTAATATTATTTGATATATTTACGTTTGTTAATTTATTATTTTTAAATGAATCATTGCCTAACCTAGTGACACTATCTGGTATCTCTACACTTGTTAGCTGGTTGCTCTCAAACGCATATGAGCCTATATAAGTCAATGAACTAGGTAATGATATGCCTGTTAGTTGGTTATAGGAGAAAGCATTCGCCCCAATAGAGGTAACTCCTTCTGGTATATCTACACTTGTTAATCCATTATAAGCAAAAGAGTAACTATCAATAGAAGTAACCCCATTAGGTATATCTACACTTGTTAAGTTATTGAAGCTGAAAGCTCCATATTTAATAGTATTAACGCTATTTGATATCTTTACACTTGTTAATTCATTATTTTTAAAAGCCATATCACCAATAAAAGTAACACTATCTGGAATCTCTACACTTGCTAGCTGATTTTCTTTAAAAGCCATATCACCAATAAAAGCAACACTATCTGGTATTTCTATGCTAGTTAATTGATTTCTCGCAAAAGCATTGTCGCCTATAGCAGTAATGCTGTTTGGTATCTCGACGTTTGTTAGTTTGTTAGTCGCAAAAGCATATTCACCTATAGTAGTGACGCTGTTTGGTATCTCAACACTTGTTAACTGATTCGAATCAAAAGCACTTTCTTCAATAGAAACTATACTATTTGGTATTACTACACTTAATAGTTGAGTTTGTTCAAACGCATATTCTCCAATAACAGTAACATTGTAGTCAACACTGTTATAGGTCACTTTATTAGGTATAACTACATCTTTTGCTACTCCCACATAATCCGTTATCTTAGCAGTATTGGTAGTATCGTCTAATTTGTACTCAATATCACCAATTATTACAGTAACTAGAACTCTTAAGTTGTTTTCTACTGTTTGTTCATTTGCAGGCTCTTGCTTAGCTTCGCTAGCAAATACGGTTTGCGTATAGCCATTTCCAGCTAATAGCGTTAAAATAAATATTAGTGTTAAAATCTTTTTTTTCATTTATTTCCCTCTTTTCTTTTTAGTAGTATTGTTCATACACTATTTTAGCACAATTATATTCAAATACATAGTGGAAAGGCAACATTATAATGTACAAATTTAAGTTAGACACTGTTGCTTAAACTGAACCAGAGAAAGATATTGAAGTGAAGAGTGAATGCGTTTGTGATTAAACCAAAATATATAACCAGCTAATTCGCTTTGTAAGTGTTCAAGCGAATTAAACCAGCGGTGATGTATAAATTCGGTTTTCACTATCTTAAAGGTACTTTCAGATACCGCGTTATCATGTGGACAAGTTTTTTTGAGAAACTTTGAGGTATCCCGTGTTACTCAAAATAAAGTTGGATTTTCAAATCGGTTTTGACATCAGACCCTTAGATTACTCTCAACGCCTGTACTGATAAGGATAGTATAAGTGGATATATTAGCTTAACGCAATCCTACATTTAACTTCTGGTCGCACCCTCTTTTCTGAAGCATGTATCGTATCAGCACGAGATTTATTATACCATATATCACTATTTCTTTTATACGTATTTTGGTATAATTAATGTAATACTATTTGAGGTGATATATTTATTAAAAAGAACATTATAATTGCAGTGCTTGCAACGCTACTTGTCTCGACGTTTGTATTTAATTTGGATATTTTTCAAGTTTCTGCAAAGACCAATGTACCGAAAGCAAAAACAGAAAAAATTGAATCTGATGCAATTAACTCTATAACCTTTCCATTTACGAGTAAATTATCTGGAAGGACTATTAATGATTTTCAAGTGTGCCGAGAAAATAAGCTAATTACAGTTTTTGTATTAAATTATAATCAAGGGAATTCATATGGCTCAGGAAAATCTATTGCTATTGAAGTAGTTGGTGATTGTTAAAGCTAAAGTGATAGCTTGGAACATACTCATTAATATCTACTTCAAATATTCCTAGTTGTTTTTCTCGGCTTCCTTTGATCATCCTTCACTCAATCCTTCCATTTCCTGTTATTTCTATTATATCAAGTTTATCCCCATAAAAAAACAGACTATAGACAAAAGAGAGCTTTTCATTTCGGAAAGCTCCCTTTTAGACTAGCAGAAACATAATTTGAGGTCCTTTTTCAATTTAAACTAAAAGCGACCCCAAATCGAGGTCGCAAATACAGGGATATTACTCATGGATTGAGCTATATAAGAAAATGCACACGTGCACATGTATGCCTTTTGATTTTATCATATAACTTCAATTCATACAAATTAACAAAAAAACAACTTAATTGCTTAAGCTGTTTTCTATAAAAATAGCATTTGGTAAGGTGGGAATCTTACATCTCCTAATAACAAAATGTTATGGTGGCAGCTCCCTGTTCTGCCCTCAAATACTATCTGCTTATGAATAAATTGTATCACGTGCAGACAATCATTGCAAGTCATAAAGCCGACATTATTTTAAAATTTTTCTAGCTGGTTTCATAAAACCGCTATTTAAGTATTTTGTTACTTTCACGGGATCCATCACGAAAAGGGTTCTTGCAAAGAATACCCCGGACTGAGTTGCGCGAACTGCAACTAAAACATACTCATTGTTAATTCGATATTGTTTAATGAACTCGATACTTGTTTTTTTACTTGGATTACAAGCAATATAGTCAGGATATTTAATGATATCAGCAATATCTTTTGAGTATTTCTTAAAATCATTTGGATGGTTAGTTTCCATATGAGAAAAGTTATCTTCGCCAATATATACTTCGCAATTGTCAGTTGCTAAAGAAAAGTGATCTATAATTTTTTTATCAATTGTACATAATAAAGTTGTTTTTTTCAATTGTAGACCTCCTCTTCAAATTATTTTATCATACTTTCAGAATATATTGCTACACATATTTTAAATACAATAGTATAAATTGAGGTTTTATTGTGAAAAAATAGATATATACTAGTAGTAGGATAGAAAGATTGGAATGATGAGGATGGCAGTTTTATATCTCGCTGGAACGTATACATGCGTGACATGCGGAAAAAAACATGAACAAATCGAAAAAAACAAGGCACTACCAAAGTGCCCAACTTGCGGCAATAATACCTTTACCCGTTGCACTGGTTACCATCCAAAAGACAAGTGGATTAAAGAAGAAAACAAAGAATGAATATAAAAGGCAGCTGCACATGCATCTGCCTTTTTACTTAATGTCAACTATGGAATCATTTTGAATAAACACTCCACTAATATTAATATGGCCAGGCTTTCTATCACGGTTATTGTAATAGCCGGTAATAGTTGTGACTTGGTCATTTAGCCAATAACTCACCGTTAATGGTTTATTGTATCCCAATGTCATAAATGGTTTGTCTTGATTATCAGTCAATGTCATCACCTACAATCTCAATTGAGATAAATGCTGCAAACTCATACTTCGTATCCTGAATATCAATATAGCGATCAATCAGATCAACTTTGTCAACTCTGCCGGTGATTGCTATTATTTGTCCATCTTTGAAGTATTTGAGCGCAATTTTGGTTTCCTTCGGCCGGATGGTCAACATAACCTGGTTAATTTCTTCTATCTGCTCTTCCGATAACTCTGGTTTTGTTTTCAAATTATTAATACGATCCAGGTGATATTGGCCAGCGATTGGATCAGAGAGTGCAGCAAATGGGTACCACTTCTCTATTTTGCGTACTTTATCCGGTTTAAGCATTATGACCACCTACTAATCCGCTTCTCGCTAAGAAGCTTGCTTTCGGCATTAATGAAGTGGCGCTAAATAGCGCTGTTTGCCCGTATTTACGTTTTATTTGATTGACTGCAGCATGTAACAAGTATTGATTGTCTACGGGGCGAAACAGGTCCAGCTGCTCACCATGAAACACCTCTAACTTCCCTAACCCGACACTAATAGTCCGGACTGGTGTATCTTCTTCGTAAAAGTAATTGAAAATGCTTGCTGCAGTCTCGTAAATTAAATTGGGATCACTTGTTTTATTTGGCAACTTTTTTTGTCGGCCAAATCCCCT
>NZ_VBWP01000020.1 GCF_005771635.1 Culicoidibacter larvae
GGACGGCGTTAGACCAAACCATCACTTTCGATGTGAATGGTGGTAACATAGCTACCCAACCAGCAGATATCATTCAAATGACTGACAGCACAGTCGACCTAGACGCAGTCACCGCACCAACATGGTTCGGGCACAAATTCCTTGGTTGGAAAGATGCGGCAGATACAAGTTGCAGTGGTACAATCACAATGCCGGCAGGCGGATTAACCTTAATCGCCGATTGGCAAGACTTGATTGCTGATGGCACTTGGCAAATTGATGCTAGCGATATTACTATTAGTTATAGTGACTTAGTGGCTATGATTCAAAGTGAAACGCTTGATGCAGAAATTTTGGCTCGTTCAGGGGCAAAAGCATGGGATAGTGCAACGTTAGCGGAGTTGTCACCATTGTATGTTAAGGATTTGACAGTAGTGAAAGCAAATCCGGCAGTAGGCAGTTATGTCTTGAATGTCTTTCATGATGAAGCTATTGCAACGACTTTTGGCACTAAAAATGCAACTACTCAATTAAATACTAATATTACTCTTACCGTTACTGAAGATCCGGCACAACCACAATTACCGGTTACCGGCCAAAATTATCTTGAATTTATCGGTCTTGGATTTATTGCAGTATTAATTAGTAGTTTGTTGATATTCTTAAAAAAGAAGTCAGATAAATAAGATTTTATTGTAAAGTTGAAAAGCCTGCGCCACACCCGGCGCAGGCTTTTTTTCTTTCCCCAAAATGACAAAAGCGTAACTGGTATTGAGCAGTGATTTATAGTATAATGAATGGCGTATATAACGCCAGTATTTGGAGGTAGAGCATGAATAAAGAGTTGATGCAACAAGATATAATTGGTCTAAGTTACGAGGAAGTAGCGGCCAAAGTTGCTGCCGGAGAGGTTAATACACCACCGGAAAAGGCAACGAAGACGAATACTCAGATTATTAAGGAAAATGTTTTAACATTATTTAACTTACTGAACTTATTGATTGGGATTGCTTTGGCCTTGGTTGGGGCATTTTCCAATATGTTCTTCTTGTTGATTATTCTTATCAATATTTTGATTGGTATTATTCAGGAGATTCACGCCAAAAATTTAGTTGAAGAGCTAACACTTCTTTCAACACCCAAAGCGACGGTTATTCGTGGCGGTGAGCAAAGTGAAATCTTGGTTGAAGAATTAGTGCTTGGTGATGCGATGATTCTGGAGATGGGTTCACAGATAGCGGCAGACAGTGTTGTGGTTGCCGGCAGTATTGAGGTCAACGAGTCGTTGTTGACCGGGGAATCGGACTCGATTACGAAGTATCCCGGTGATCATTTGCTTTCTGGCAGCTTTGTTGTCAGTGGTAAATGTACTGTCGATGTTGAACATATCGGTAATGATAATTTTTCTGCTAAGCTGGCACATGAAGCGAAAAAGGCAAAGCCGATTAATTCGGAGTTGCTGGATTCGATGCGGAAGATTACCAAGTTTACCAGCTGGATTATTGTGCCGCTTGGGGTGGTTTTATTTTTAGAAGCTTACTTTATTCGTCTCGATCCGATAATGGTTGCTGTAGTTACGACTTCGGCAGCATTGCTTGGCATGCTGCCGAAGGGTCTTGTGCTTTTGATTAGTATTACCTCTGCTACCGGAGTTATTAAGCTTTCAAAAAAACAAGTGTTAGTGCAAGACATGTACTGTATGGAAACTTTAGCACATGTTGATATGTTGTGTTTGGATAAGACCGGGACGATTACTGAGGGGAAAATGTCAGTTACTGAGGTGCTGCCGTTAACCAAGCGTCATTTAGCGATTCCGATTGAGCGAGTGATGGGTTCATATTTGGCAGCCAGCGATGATAATAATGCGACGATGCAAGCATTGCGCGCTCATTTTAATGAAACTGCTGATTTGATTGCGGTGGACCGAGTTGCCTTTTCTTCTGAGCGCAAGTGGGGAGCAATTCAGTTTGCTGATTTTGCCACTGTTGTATTCGGGGCGCCGGAGATTGTTCTACAAGGACATGAGTTGCCGGCAGTAGTCAATGAATTACAGCTGACCGGCAGTCGGGTCCTGATAGTTGCTTTTGCTGAGGATGCGATTGTTGATAATCAATTACCTACAGTGATTCCAGTAGCGGCGATTGCTTTAGATGATCCAATTCGCAAAAATGCGGAACAGACTTTGAATTTCTTTAAGCGTGAAGGGGTAGAAGTGAAGGTTATTTCCGGAGATAATCCGGTAACCGTTTCTAATATCGCTCGTAAAGCAGGCTTACATGATTATGCTTCTTATATTGATTTATCAATGGTTACTAGTGATGAAGAGGTACAGGCGGCGGCAACGCAATATAGTATCTTCGGCCGGGTGCGGCCGGAGCAAAAGCAATTGCTGGTGCAGGCACTGCAAGCGGCCGGGCATACGGTTGCAATGACTGGCGATGGTGTTAATGACGTATTGGCATTGCGTGAGGCTGATTGCAGTATTGCGATGGCGGAAGGTAATGATGCTGCTAAGCAAGTGTCACAGTTAGTGTTGTTACATTCGGATTTCTCAAGTTTGCCGGAAGTGCTGGCTGAGGGGCGCCGGGTTGTTAATAATGTGACTAAGGTGGCATCGGTGTTCTTTATCAAGACAATTTATTCAGTGTTGCTTTCGGTAATAAGCTTGTTTACTTTTGTAGCTTTTCCGTTTATTCCGATTCAGATTACCTTGATTGATTTGGCAATTGAAGGTTATCCTGCTTTCTTCTTGTCTTTTGAACCAGACAAGAGGAAAGTTCACGGGGTTTTCCTTAAGAAGGTGTTAACCGCGGCAGCACCAAATGCACTTTTGATTGTTGCTAACACGGTTATCTTCTATATATTAGGTCAGCAAATGAATATCGCTCAAGATGATATTGTTACCTTGATGTATTATATGATTGGCTTTATTAGCATTTTAGCGGTCTTGAAAACTTGTTTGCCATTTAACCCGTTGCGAATTTTCTTGTTTGTGACAACTGCGGTTGGCTTCTATGTTGCCGTATTCTTATTCCAAAATTTATTACATGTTGGCTTACTAACATCAGTAACCTTACCAATATTTATTATTGCGGCAATTCCAACCGCAATCATTTGGGCAGTATCAACAATGGTGCTGAAAAAGAAACGTTTGATTCAATAAGTAAAGGAGTTGTACCAGATGAAAGTTGCTGTTCTTGCAGATGCCCATGGCAACAGTACCGCTTTGGAAGCAGTGTTGTTAGATGCTCAGGCACAAGGTGCCGAAAAGTATATTACGGTTGGCGATATGGTGATGAAGGGGCCGAGCCCGGAACGGTGTTTGTCACTGTTGGAAGCGGTTGAACCAATCATTTGGGTTATCGGTAATCATGAGTCTTGCTACAAAATTGAAGATGAACCCTATATGGTTCATCCTAAGTTCGATATGTCAGTAATTTACGCGCTCTATGACAAGCAATACTTGTCACTGGCGCAAACGCATTGGTTGGCAAACTTGCCACTCATGCAGACAGTCACTTTACTTAATACTACTTTTGATATTTTTCATGCATTACCTGATGATCCGAGCAGTGGTGAGGTTTTTCCTACCGGAGACCAGGATGCATTTGATCGAATGTTGACGAACTCGGAGAGTGATGTTGCTATCTATGGTCATGTGCATCGTCAGACATTGCGCATGACCCGTGATGATCGGACAATCATTAATCCTGGCACTATTGGATTAGCAACAGCACATAACTACCGACCAGATAATCGTGCGCAGTATGTAATGCTTGAAATCACTTCTGCAGGAATTGCGGCGATTAATTATCGCCGAGTTGAATATGATGTTGAAGCTGAGCTGGCAATTGCCAAAAAACGTGAGTTGCCATATTTTGATTTATATGCCCGGACATTGCGTGATGCCCAATATAGTTTCACCAATGATGTGATTGAGGCTGAAAATATTAGATGCGGCTATGATAAATTTGTATATAATATGTTTCATAAGTAGAAAAAGAGCAGACTTTATGGGTCTGTTCTTTTTGATTTTAAAAGAAAAATGAGAAGAATAGTCAATTAGTAGTGACTTTAGGTATAGAATTCGTACTTTTGTGTCCTTTGATTGAGGGATTGTAAGAATAAACGAGTAAATTTCCTAATTGTGAAAAATAAATGAGTAAAAAATGTTGTTTTGCTAACTATCTTTATTTTTCTTTAATCCTGTGTTAAAATAAGGCTGATAGGGGGAAACATGTTATGTGTATAAAAAAGCATATTTTATTTATTGATGACGATGATCAATATCAACGTGTCGTCAAAAGTTTATTGGTGACTGAAGGCTATGAAGTGACCACCGCCAGTAATGCAGCTGTCGGTATTGAATTATTCCAAAAACATAAATATGATTTGGTTTTGTCTGATTTAATGATGGAGTCAGTTGATGGGTTGCAGTTGTTATCATTTATTCGCCGCATTGACCCGTCTATGAAAGTTATTATTTTAACCGGTTCAGATGAGCTTGCACCGGAAATTCGGGGTTTGCAGTTATTAGCCAATGACTTTATTCGCAAACCAGTTGATTTTGATATTTTGTTAGCGCGGATTGCCAGAGTATTAATTGATGAAGAGAAGCATACTGTTCATGAGTTAGTCAGTGAGCGTGAGCAGTTAGTTGTGCACCTTGACTCACGACAAGTGATGAAAGCCGACGAACGGATTGAGCTTACGGTTAAAGAGTTTGATTTGCTTGTTTATTTTTTGCGTAATCGCAATGTTGTTCATTCACGTGAACAATTGTTAAAAGAGGTTTGGCGAATGGATATAAATCTTATTGATATTCGGTCAGTAGATACATTAGTTAAGAAAGTTCGCCGTAAACTGCATATTTCTTCAATCTATTCAATGCGGGGTGTAGGTTATGAGTGGATCGAGTAAACAAACTCAGTTTCGCTGGAGAAATTTAATTTACATTATCGGAGCTCTTTATATAGTGGTGGTAGCAATTTTAGTTTTTGCTATTTATCAGATTCCATATTTTTATGATGAGCTTAATCGCGCTCAGGTAGATGAAATTGTAAGTGAAGTGCAATCTTCGCTCACATCTGCTGATGCTGATTCGCGAATCACAGCACTTGAGCAAGTTGTTGCAGCTCATAGCATGGATGTGGTGGTGTTAGCACCAACAAATACTTTTTTTGCAACTAAACCGGAAACTAATTTTGCGTACTTACGCGAGATGGCAGAAACCGATATGTTGAGCTACCAGGGGGCTTTTACAGTTACTGCTGATAATACAGAATATCAGGTTTGGCTGGCGATTTACAAAGTAACGCCACAAACCTTCTTTGTCATTATTATGAGTTTAATTGGTGCCGCAATTATTTTATTATGCGGATTGATGGCTGCACTGATCTTTTTAATGTTCCGTAAGTTAATCCAACCACTACGACGTTTGCGCAGTAATATAATGAGTCTGCGTGAATATCGTTTGGCCCAAATTCAGGCGGGTGAGGCACGGAATGAATATGACGTGTTGTCTCGGGAGTTAGGCGCTTTTAGCGGTGACTTGCAGGTGAAGATTGATTCTATCAATAAGCAGTATACAAAATTGGAGCGTAATCTTGAAGCGCAGCGTGAAAAGAGTGTTGTGAAAACACGATTGGTGAACGCTTTGGTGCATGATTTGAAAACGCCGCTGAATGTTAATATGCTGCAAACGGATTTATTGAAGCAGCACGCAAACGCAGATGATGAACAGATGGAGATTATTGCTGAGTTAACCCTCAGCAATAATCGCTTGCGTGATGATGTTAACCAAATCTTACAAGTGATTAATAATGATAATGTTGATAGTCTTTTAGTACATGAGCGGATTGATATTGTGGCGATTGTTAAGGATACTTTACGGTTGTTTGAACCGTTGCTGCGTGAGCGGGGGATTGCTTATTATCTTGATGCTCCGGGCGAGGTGTTTATGGTAATTAGTGATATTGAGTTTAGACAAATTATTCATAATTTGATTTCCAATGCGACTCAATATGGTGATCGTAATGGTGTTTTTGAGTTGACTATTGATGAGTCAGATGCAGAGATTATTATTGAGGCATATAATGATAAGGCTGATGCGAGTGAGATTGATTTTGATCGAGCGTTTGATTTGTTTTACCGAGTGGATACAAAGGATACTCAAAATGAGTTTGGCAGCGGAATTGGTTTATATACGGTTCAAGCTATGGTTGAGGCCTACCAAGGGAGAGTCAGTTTTGCGGCTCAAGATGAGGGTGTTGTGTTGAAGGTGTGGTTGCCGAAACAGGTAGGTGGTACTGATGCGTAAAGGTGTTGCCGTGTTTTTTGTTTTTTTAGTGATGCTGGTGATGCCGATGTCGGTGCAGGCGATGTCAACGCCAGTTTATGAGAGTGAACAGGCGGCGTTGCAAAGTGAGTTGCAGCATCTGCGTGAGACCGTTACTGAGCCAGGAGTATATTCAATTGTACTCCGTTTTTATGATGCAGATGGGACTGTTATTGAGCAAGAAATTTTCTTGGAAATTACCGCTGATGATACGTTAGCAACAGTTACTGAGAGTTATGCAGCAAACGAGCGTAATGGCTGGTTTGGCAATTATAATGGTGAGGATGCTACGGCATGGACAGGGTTTGGTGCTTTTATTACTGAGACCTTGCCATTTATTTTAATGCTGATAATGTTGGTGCCTTTTTTAGTTTTGCTGCTGATGTCTTTATTGACATCGAAGCTGACGCGAGATGTCAATTCGGTGTTGGGAGATGAGTGATTTCATCAGTTTTTAATCATAGGCCTTAAAACTCACAAAAGTATGCAGGAGTGCTTTGAGTTAGTGGGGGCAAATTGCTATGATTAGGTTGTAAAAAAAAGTTATGGGAGGATTTTTGCGATGAAAAAATATCTTAAAATAGGGATTAGTTTACTCGCTGTTGTGGTAGTCGTTTTAAGTCAAACGAATATTACTGCTTTTGCAGTGACGTCTGAAAATAATGCCAATAATCATAGTTCAGAAGTGAGCAGTGATAATAATTCAGAGGAAAATATTGGAGAGGAAGAGGAGACAGTAGAAAGTGTCGCTGAAGAAGCGCCATTAATGGCTAAGTCAGTTACACCTTTTTCAGCTGGTTTTGCCAGTTTTGATGGTGTTGATTTGAATGGTGTTACGAATTTGTCATATACACAGGGTCAAATTATTAATATTGATAAGACAGTTAATATTAATGTTAATTTTGGTGATTCAACGAGTAATGGAAAAAAAGTGACAGTTCAGTTAGCTAAAGAACTTGTTTTTCAAACAGTTCCAGGTTTGAAAAAAGTTGGGAATACTTTCGTATATGATCCAAGTTCACTGCCAAGTAACTTACAAGGGTTTGTCAGTAATATTACTTATACACCAAATCCAACCAGCAGTAGTTCATGGAATGGTTATGGAAATGCTTATTCTGGTAGTATTACTTATGAATTCATTAATTCTATTTCAGCAACGCCACTCAGTTTTACAACCAGAATTGATCGATTATACCTGACTAATAATGCTGGATATAATATTGATAATGCTGTTATTGTAACTAGCGAAAAAAATGGTGCTGTTATTGAAAGTGAAACAGTAGAGACACTTACTTATGCATCGGCTTTAACTACCGATTTATGGCGTGGCGGAAACAAGGAAGTATATGTTGATCAGACTACTGGTTTGCGCACTGTCATTGGCACGTTGGTTTCGGCACCAGATGGACTTTCCGGTGGACTTGTTGAATATTATGAAGTAACATATGCATATGCAAAGGAACTTGCTTATGTATCCATAGAGGGGACTACAATCCCTAATACGAGTGTTGATGATACTACGCTTTGGTCGGATGCGAGTTGGAATTACGTCAAAATTCGTTTTAATAATGCAAAGATTACTGGGAATTTATATCTAAACTTTGATGTTGCCGATACAACTAATCATGTAGTTGGAAAAGTTTATACTATTAAGCCATCCGGAAACCAAACTATTAAACCATACGATAATCCGACATTTGAACGTAATAAATTAGCGTCGTTTTCATTTACGGTAGCTGAATCGTTTAAAAATTCAATTATGCTTATTAATTGGAGTCAAACTATCTCACTACAGAACACGAACAGTGGTAATGCCGTCCTTGGTCAGATTCCGCTCACTAATCGCCAGGCAGATCCAGTGACGGATCAAGTTTTAAAGCTTTCCTTTGATGATGTCTACATGGGCGTTAATCGTATAGATTTGTATACTACAACAAATACAGCAGCCAGCGGTGCATATAATATAAACGGAACAACAACCGATGGACGTAGCTTTACTATTCCGGATATTAATACTTGGGCAGGACGTACCGGAATTACTCTAGCGCAATCTGATATTACTCCGAATCCTGGTGAATACATTAAAACTATAGTATGGACAGAGAAATCTATTACTAACAACTTTTCTTCATATGCAGGTTATCTTGGTTATGGAGGGACAGCACGGTTTTATGGGGTTATTTTAGATAGTGCAGCCGATGGTGTAACCGCAACTTCAACGCTTCAAAGTGTAAGCTTAGAAAGTGGCGAAGATATCCATGCAACAACTAAAAAAGGAACCTTGACCCATCAATATGTTGATACCGCAACAGCCTTAGGATTTAGTGGAGCTGGGACAACCCTTAGTATGTTAAGTGGTGAGACCAAAACATCTACTAATACAATTCAATGGAATGACACTCAAGGAACATTTGTGAGCACAATGAAAGGGTTTAACTTCTATTTACGTGAAGCTGAGGCTTTTGAGTTTGATATAAGCAGCTTTAGTGCCACAGATACTAATGGGGTCGTCTATTCACAAGCTAATAATAATATCGTAGTGAGTACCTTGACCGATAACACAGGCAAAAAAGTCTACAAAATTACTATTGCAGATTATGCCTTTGATTTCAGAAAGTCACCTAACTTTAAAGTAAATGTAACAACCAAAAAATCAGCCGGTAATTTTACAATTCAAGCTAAAGATATTTATTTTGCTGAACCAATGAATGCAAAGATTGTTTTAAAAAACTTTGCTTCTGGCCTCACAACTAATGATATTTATGACATCAGTGATTTACGTGACGAAACTCAACAAATGATGAGTTTTGGCGGTTCAATTACCAACCTTGCCCAAGCAGACTTCAGTACCGCAACCAGTGCGAATCTGGATGGCGGACCATGGACTACATATGATTATGTCAGCGGAAAAACAATTCTTGATTTAAACCCAGATGGAACTGCAAAATATAAATTATCAGTAGCCAATAACTCGGGACAAAATGTCAGTGGTTATAAAGCAATTATCCCAATTCCTAAAGCAGGACAAAATGCCGGAAGCGACTTCCAACAACAAGCCTTTGAATGGGATGTGCTTCTGAATAATCCAATTGATGTATCAAGCACAAATTACGCTTATACAGTTCGTTACAGTACAACGTATACAAATAATTTTGATGATGCTTCATGGAAAACATGGAATGAGATTACTGATAAAACAACCATTAAAGCGGTCCGGATTGTCACAACTGATGTAATTCCTGATGGTGGTCAAGATGAAATTACCTTCACCATTGATATGGATCCGGCAACTGCTGATGTGCAGGCTGGTGGCGTTAATATCTACAATGCCTTGATTTACCGTAGTGTACTTGGCGCTGAAGGTGCGGCACCAAGTGAGCCGGTAGCGATTCGCTTAAAAACCGGAGTTATCAAAGGGCAAGTGTTTAATGATACTGACCGGAATGGTTTGTTAAATGGGACAGAAACCGGACGCAATGGTGTTGTTGTTACCGCTTATGAAGCAGGAACAACAACGGTTCTGGAAACTAAAACGACCCAAACATTAAATGGTGTACCGGGAAGTTATGCCTTCTTAGGATTAGACAAGAACCAAAATGTGGATATTGTCTTTACGAATCCAACGAATGATGACTCAATTCGTTTTAGTGCGGTAACAAGCGGTGGTAGTACGCCAACCGCAAGTGCTACACATGATAAAGCAACAACATCAAACTTAACACCAAGTGCAGTTGGCTTTGATAGTATAGATGCCGGATTCATCACGCCAATTACAGTGACCTTCAATGGGAATACCGGGGTATCAAGTATAGCTTCAACTAAGAAGTATCCGGGTGAAGCGGTTAGTCCGGCACCAACAGCTACAAAAGTTGGACATACATTTAATGGCTGGTTTACCGCAAGTACTGGCGGAAGTAAAGTAACCTTCCCATATACAGTAGGAGCAGC
>NZ_VBWP01000021.1 GCF_005771635.1 Culicoidibacter larvae
TTGTATACTTGTTTTGGGACATAAATTTTCTTCCTTTCGATATTGTGAAATTTGTCCAAGTTTCGTGGGGCTGACCATATTTGGTCAGACTGCAGTCTTTAATGAATTAGTGAACAAAAAAAGACAGCATTATGATACTGTCTTTTCATCTTTTTGGTACTTATTGGTATTAAGATATGTAAATAAGCCATTTTTAGCCGTTTCTAGCGCTGTTCCATTGTTGTGTGCGGAATTATTGCTAACATAGTATAAATAACGCTTAAAACAAAGAAAAACGCCATAATATGACGTTTGTATAGTGTTATTTAATGTCTTTTGTGGCAGTGACAGCATTTTTAACTAGTTTCTGTTGTGGTGGAGATAAAGTTTCTACATATAAATCTACCATATTTGAGATAACTTCGTATATTTTTATATCCTCCACCATCGATATTGTTGAGATAGCAACATGATCTGCTAATGAAATCCGTATAGACTTAGGCAAATCGTTAGATTTACTTGTTGTCTTTCTACGAATTATCTGCTTTTCTTTTGGTGTTTCCCGTTGAATTATTGGTTCATCAGGAAATGAACGTTGGTCTGAAGCAACTTGCGTTGGTTCAATACTAACAGAACGTTCGGTACGATTTTGACGTGTAAAGCCAGGTCTTTGTTTATTTGTGTTTTCAATATCACTCATTGTTAAGCCTCCTCATTAAACATTTCGATTCGTTGTAGCAATTCGACTGCAACATCGTTATAAACTTTATGGACCCGTTTATCGTGAATATCACTGCTTAGTTCAGTGATACCTGTTCTATCGAAACGTTTTAATCGAGCCATTTGTTTAATTGTACTTTCGAACAGGTTTACTTCATTAAATATTTCTCGTGCATCCTGTAACACATCTTGATCTAATTCATTGCCGTTTTGTACTAACACTGGCAAAATACCAACAATATCTAAGTTCAGATTATAATCTTCTGCCAATGTCTGTATATGTGAAATGAATGTTTCTGCACCATTTAATGCACGCTCTTGTGTTTGCAATATAACAATAACAAAATTACTTGCAGTAAGTGCACTGTCAGTATACTTATTCAATTGTGGTGGAACATCGATAAATATAAAATCATAATTATCAGAAATCTTATTTAATTGTTTAGAGAAATAGGTATCTTTTTCAAAATCGCTGTCAAAATTATCATAAAGAAATGCTTCATAGGTTTGTAAATCAGAATAGCTAGGTAAAAGGTCTAAGTTTGGCATTACATTAATTAAAGCGCTCTCTATATCCCCACTCTTTAGCGCAACTGCTAAAGTAGTTTCAAAAACTGGCGTAACATCAAAAACTTTAGCCATAGTATTCATAAGTAGTTTTGTTGCATCTGATTGAGGATCAAAATCAACTAGTAAAATCTTTTTGCCCATTTTAGCAAGCGTATAAGCTAACATAACACAATTAGTTGTTTTACCAACCCCACCTTTAAAGTTTCCTGTTGAAATAATTGTAGCCATAGTATCAACTCCGTTTTATAATAGTATAAAAGTATAATTTTATAATAATATAAATTTATACAACTGTCAATAGAGTTTTATAATAGTATAAAATATAAAAGTTTTATAAAACTCCTCTGACTAAAGGAAAAATGCGAAACTTATAAAATTATAAATTTATAAAAATATGAAATTATAAAAGTATACAAGTATAAAATTATAAAATGTTACAAATTATAAAATTATAAAATTATAAAAATATAATATTGAGAAAAACCTTTATATATCAATAAATATATTAATTACAAAAGTAGTTTTATAAAACTTTCGGCAAGTATAAAAGTATATATATATAAAATTATAAAATTATAAAATTATAAAATTATAAATGCACAAACTTTGATTGTTTTCCAAAACAATGTAGCAATAAAAAAATGCTTGTGTAATTAAAATATATGTGCAATAATGTATTTGAAATTAAATAGAAAAAAAGCACTTGCGCCAACAAGTACTTTTGCTTTTAGTAGTTATACTATTACAAACTTCGTAAGTTCAAAGATAGTATAGCATTTTTACCTATGGATTGCAATAGATAAATACACTAAAAGCGCTAAAATCGCAAGATTTAGGGCTTTTTTCTATTCAATAAGACATTGCTAGAGGTTTTACAAAGGTTTCACTTGAGAAAACCGACCGAAGCCACCGTTTCAATAATGCTGCAGCAACTGCAGTACTGCGTAAACTAGCGAAAGGCCCAGAGTTGAGCCGGCGCAGATTCAACCGTTGCGGATAATACAGATCGTACAGGAGAGAATACTAAGGCACAACTGTACATAAAGATCGAGAGCATGCTTATAACTAACGCAGATCCAAGGGTGTATTGCGGGGAGTTAGTTATGTCTAGGGAGTTCCCGAAAGCATGAGCGGTGGCGACACCAGTGAGTTAATGAGCTAAATAGTTCGTTGAATGACTGGTATCGCCAACGTTGCTCTCCTTATTATTTTTAAGTAAGTAATAGAGGAGAGTAACGAGCGCAAGCAAGGCACGTTACCGAAAGGGTATATTGTGTTATGGGCTCGCTGGTGTCGGCCCTCAGGCCCTGAGTAAGGAGAATGCTATAATGAAACGACTTATATTTCTAAGAGAATCAAAACATAATGAAGTGCTAGAGCGGTATAATTTTTTGACCTCAACTTGTTTAGGTTCATACGGAAGTAATTTAGCAGCTTGGAAAAATCTTCAGGAGTTTGAATACAGTCAGGTTCGGAAGAGTGTGAAGAACAATAATGTTGCTAAAGAATATTTAATCGAGTTACCTAATAGCTGGTTGGACCGGAAAGATCTATCAGCTTTATGTAATGAGTTAGTTAGTCGTATATGTCCTGGACTAGCTGTTGTAAGCTGGTTTATTCGTGATGCAGCTGTTGGTGAGACTCACAACTTACATTTAGTTATTCTATTTAGTCTACGTAGTTTTGCATCAGAGTATGCTAAGCATACTAGCAATTTTTATTTTGATACAGCCGGTCGTGTATCTAGAGTAGAAAAGCCTGGTTATACTTTACGTTATGCAAAAGGGGATTATAAGGTCGATGCAGATGGTAAGAAAATTGCTTCAGCTTCACAGTTTACAGCAAAAGACAAGAGCTATGATCATCCGGGCCGTAAATATCAGGTTAAAGCATTAATTAAGCAATTCTTTGAGGAACAAGATATGCGGGATTATTCATTGCGCCGGCAATATCACATTAAGAAGATTAGATATAGTGGGGTAGTGAATAAAAAGATGTACTATATGATAAAAGATTATGCGGCATTAGTTGCAGAATTTTATCAGGTGTATCTAGAACTGGTCAATTATTCAAAAGAAATAAAAAAAGCTGCTCGATTGATCTTGCAGCAGGTTTATAATAAGCAACAAAAAGCAAAATTGATTAAGGAGCGGATTGCTGCTGTTCGTTTTGGTTTAAATCGATTATATAATCTCATTTAACAATTAATTATATTTGATGTTAATACATAATCTTGATAAAATTATCCTACTAGGAGTGAATATAGATGAAGGAAAAGAAGAAAAAGCAAACCGGATTGTCTTTAGGCGAAGCAATCAAATATTTTAGAGAACTTAAAGGATTTAAAATGACAGATTTAGTTGCAAGGATGAACCCTCAAATTTCAACAACAACCTTACAAAATATTGAAAATGGTAATACTAAGGATCCGGCTTTCTCAAAGATTATTGATATTCTTGATATTTTGGGATTTGAACTAGAGGATTTACGCTATGCAATGTCAAATGATATTGAAACAGAAGCATTAAACTTACTCTATGAATGTCAATACTATGGTAGACAGAATGATTTTAAATCTGTACTATTAATTTTACCAAAGATAACTGAGGAGATGATTGCTAAATTATCATCAACCCAAAAACAACAATACTATATATATAAATCATATGCTTTATTTAAAGATCATAATATAAAAGAAGCGAAAAGAGTATTAACGTTTGCCCAAGCGTTTACAGCTTTAAAGGATTCTCCAATTATTACTTTTCAAGAAGCTAAAATCTACAATTATAAAGCAATGTTTGGTTTTGATGGAGCACTTGATGAGCTTAAAAGTATTGTTGAACAAGTACTTGATTCTAAATTTTTTGATAATTCAGCCGATCACTCGTTGGCAGTTTTATTATTAATAAATGCGATATGTTACTTAAATTATTTTAGCTTGAAGAGTAATTTTAAGAGTACTGGCAAATATTCTTTAGAAATATGTGATGATTTATATAAATACGCCGACAAAGGATATAAGAGGGCGCGTGAACATATGAATTTCAAATTTTTTCCAACTTTAATTACTTTTCGTAGTGTTTCAGCATACTTGCGTCAAAACAATGATATAACTGAATTGGAAGATATTAAGAGAGCACGTAGGTTGGCAAAAGATTTGGAACTTGAAGATGAAATAGATGAAATTAATGAAATACTTGATAATCTAAAAATTAGAATATAAAAAAAGCTGCAAAAAATGCAGCTTTTTTTGGCATTAACTATGCCACCATATAAATGGACTTAACCACATGTTCCCTCACCTCCATTATTAATTAAATATTATCATAAATTTTATTCGAATTTACTACAAGATTTCTTGTGTTTTTGCTAAATAAGCTTATAAAAATGGTCAAATTTATTGATTATTGGGTGATTTTATACAAGATTTCTTGTATTTAAACGGTTTTAAAGCATTTTTTGGTTGATTTTAGCACAAGAAATCTTGTATTGATTCTTCTATGTAAGTGATATACACTAAAAATACAACAAGAAATTAGTGCTTTGATTTAAGGAATTCAATATACTTTTGAACTTCAGTTACTTCTGTGCTAGACAAATCGTCTAAATTAATTATAGTTTTGGATCTGTTTTTAATATTAGTTTTTCCTAATAAGTAATCTGTGTCAATATCAAAAGCATTAGCTATTTTTAATATCGCTTCAGCAGAAGGCATACTTCCAGTCATGTATTTACCTAATGTGGATGTTGGAATTCCAACGAATTTAGCTGTCTTAGATGATGTTGGTTTAAAGTCAAAGTCGTCACAGATGTTATTAAATCTTTCGATAAATATTTTCATTTTTACCACCAATTATATTGTATATTAATATTAAGCTGAAAATTCTATTAATGTAATATAAGATACAAAATGGTTTACAAATCTCCTATAGTGGATTATAATGTATTTATATCATCCACCCACGATAAATAAGCAGGACTTTCTTCTGGTAATCGTAGGTGGATAAAAGAAGAAGGTCCTGCTTATTTAGTTATATGACTCAATCGTGTCGCATTAGTGGCGAAAAGTTGAACAAAAAGAAATGTAATATATAGACCAGGTTATTAATTCCTAAGAGGAACCCAGTGGAAACATTGGGTTACTGTTAGGTGGTAATAACCACCAATTCCAATTTAAGTGTGAGTTAGAAATAACTCAGTGGCAATGCAAAGAGCAATATAGAATCGTCTCGCAAAAGTTGATCTATATTGCCCTTGAGTGCCACAGCACAAGGCTGCATTATTTGACGCCATTAATAGTAGTAATGACATTGTTATTATACTAGAAAAGTGAAGGTGTGACAAATGAAAAAGTCTTTAAATGGAATTATTTTGTTATTTACAAGATATACCATTACATTTCTGCCTAGTAAAGTAATAAGCAAGTGCATGGGAATTGAGGCTCCTTGTTCCATGAAAAGCACAAATGGTGGTATTGACTAAAAAAGAGACCGAGTAGCAAAGAACGTCGCGATGATATGCTGAGTTATATTGTTCATGCCGAACATAGGCGGGCTCTTTATCAAAAACAAATACCAAAGTTCTGTATAATAGGCAGAACGGTTGTCTTGAAAGAGAGGCGACTAACGCGGGCAAGCATGTGAGCGCTCAGAACTCACCGAATGCGTGTCATTTACAATGAACAGACGCAGCATACACCAAAGTGTATGACCCAGACTACTTACTGGAGAATGGATTAAGTAGAGGATTCAATGATAACTAACGGCTCTTTGGCCGATCATATAATTTGCGGCAGTGATTGCTACAGTAGGGAGCGCAAGGGAACTTGCTATTCCTGCAGTGTGTATCAGAATTAGAACGGCTCAATTGGGCTGTTTTTTATTTTTCTTTCTTTTATATCAAAAGATGCTTTCCATGAACTTATTATTTTATTTTCTATCTTCCCCCCCCTTAGAAATTCAATATTCATCTCATAGTCAACTGTTTATAGTTATTAGAATCTGATACATGCTGCAGGGATAAAACCCAAAATAATGAGGAGGAAAAACGATGAGTGAGGAAACTGAAGTACAAAGAATTTTCAGCTTTAATGTATATGCTGAATTATTAACTGGTGGTTATGTTGCATTGAATTTAGCTGATATGAATGCCGAAACTATTCAGAAAGATATTACATCGGCTGAATTTGTAAGTGCATTATTTAAACTAGTTGAAAAACAAATAGAGCCACTTGATTTACATGTAAAAAAATATATTACCAAAGAAGAGTACGATAAACATGTAGAGGAGGAATAACAAATGCGTGAGATTAAGGTTAGAGCTTACATAAATGATTTGGGTAAAGTCTATGATGTTGATGAAATTGACTTTAGCGGTGAAGCAATAACTATATATATTGATGAAGTATACACTAGATATAATTTTAGACAAGTTGAGCTTTTGCAATACACAGGACTAAAGGATAAAAACGGTGTAGAGATATATGAGGGAGATATTGTTCAATTTGACAACTTAGGAGTAAACCTTATAGGAGTAATTATGTTTGATGATTTTTATAAACAAATGTACATCAAAGCTAATGATGGGCTGGATTACTATGTTGGTGGTGAACTAATCACAACAAGAGAAGTAATCGGCAATAAATTCGAAAACCCACAATTGTTGAAGGGGGAGTTGTGATGAAGAAGTATATTTCAAAATATTGTTATTTTGCAGAACTCGTAGATCGTCAGGGAACTTATTGGGGCGCGCCAGGTGAGTGCTTTGAAAGAACAACTGACTTTGAAGAAGGAGAAGTAGCTACACTAAAAAATATACAATTTAATTTTGATATTAGAATAACTAATGATATGTTAAATATTTTATTTAAGGAGGTCGTGTAGAGATGTCTTGGGATTTAGAAAAAGAAAGAGAAAAAATGATGAAAGGTGTGTGGAAAAACCATTCAGCTAAGATAGTTGAAAGTGGCCAGTTTGCAGAAATTACTTTTAATGATGACAAAAATGGGATGGCCAATGGATTACGTTTTACATTTAATGGAAGCCGGAACATGTTTGTATCTGGCGACTATCGAAGTGCAGTATATGATTTTGATTCCCCACTATCTCCAAAAAAGATACTATATAATTATCCATTGCAATCATATTTATATATGTTTGAGAAATTAGAAGCCTACCAAGGAAACAAAATGATAATTGATGAAGTGAGATTAAGAGAAGAACTTGATACAATGTCAGAGTGGAGTAGTGTTTGTGCTGATGATATAGAAGATATCATCAGCACAATTTGGCAGTGTATTCATGGAGGAAGCACATTTGATGAGTTTATTGGTGAAATTAGTGATTTGTTTGAATATGACGATTTGGAACACCTATTAAATTGTTGGATGCCTTGTCCAGATCATATTGTTTATATGATTGCATTAGAAGAGTGTAGTAGACAACTGAAAGATTACTTTAGAGAAAAGGAGAGTGCAGCATAATGAAAAAATACTACTTATTTAAGGAACCTTATTACGCATTAATTATCGCAATTAATCAACTGGAGGCAATTGCGCTCTATGAGAAATATGTTTGTGAAATAACCGATAACGAGTTAGACGTTCGCGAGATATCAGAAAGTGATGCTATTGATGAAGTTGAACGATCAGCTGAAAAGTGTCGTAAGATGGGATTGGATGAAAGTTATGTTAATTTTCCAAAGTTTGATCCAAACGTAGAGTTACTATTAATTGATGGCGACTTACTATAATAATCAGGAACGCAAGCCTTGTGGGGCTTGCTGTTTCTATAAAGTGTTGAATAAACTATTCTCCTAGTAGCACGTACTGCCGCGCATTCAACACTTTATAGGAACATGAATTCCTTTCTTGGCGGTGTTATATCATCTTGACCGCAATCAACTCAAGAAAAGGGCGCCAGGGCGCTCAAACGGCATAAACAAGAAGCAGAGGCTGAACTGCGTGCCAAAATCAGTGGACGGATCCATGGACTAGAACCGGCGAGAAAAAAGGCACACCGGTTCAACAACAGTCGCAAGGCGTATCGATGCTATATAGTAACATTGCAGGGCATGGGAGCAATGGTATAGCAGCAATAGGGAGTTCCCGAGATACGTGCCCTGGTAACGCACGTCAGCGAGTAAGTGGCATATTTATTCGTTGACGTGTGTTACCAGCGTTTAAGGACTTGCTTATTTTTTTTATTTGCAAAGAGTAGGCAAGTCCTTGCTGCAAGCAAGGCACTTGACACCGAAAGGTGTTATTGCGATACGCGCAAAAAATTGACAACAAGGAGTGAAAAATAATGAAACGATCTGTTTTTGTCCGGACCGGTAGTATTGGAAACGTACGTTCTAAGATGAGCCGACTCCGAAAGTATGCAATTGCAATGCATGAACAAAAAAAATTGTGGAAAAGATTAATAGCCTTTGAACAGAAGAAAGAAACAAAGAACCAAGGCAGATATTATTTGATTGAGTTGCCGAATGCCTGGCGTGATCGTGAAGATATAGAATATCTATGTACAACGATTACTCAGGAATTAGTTGGAGCATCTGCTGCAGCTAGTTGGTACTTAGGTGATTTTGAGAATAACTTGCATTTGACGATTGTTTTTAGTGAGCGGCATACCATAACAGGCTTTCAAAAGCATCGTAGCGACTTGTACATGAATGAGCGTGGGCATATTAGCCGCGTTGCCAAGGAAGGATTTGAGTTAAAGTATAAAAAAGATACTTATAAGCTAGATAATGAAGGCAAGCGTATACTTATTGAGGATCCATACACACCGATCAACAAATCATTGCATGAGCGATCACACATAACTCAAGTCAAAAAAGTAGTGAAAGCACTCTTTATTCGCTTTAAGATGGAATTATATGTGCTCTTTAAGAAAAACAATATTGCTCAAAAAAGATACAAAGGTATTAGAAATGAGCAGCAGTATATTGAACGTAAATTATTTTCGCAAGCAGTGCAGCATTTAAATTACCGGATCCAGGAGAGAATCAAACAAGGATTCAGTTACCAGGTTATCCGAGCTTTACAGAAACAGTTATTGAATCGATTGAAGCATGAAAAGGATGTTTTGCTGCAGCTGCGATATATTGAACAAACGTATCATCAGTTAGCAAATTGTTAGATAGAGGAGAGGATTGATAGTATGATAAAAAAACAGAGTGAACTTTTAGAATACTTGAAAGTGGTGTTATTTTTATCCATTGCTTCGATAGTTGTATTGATGGTATTATCCGGAATTGTTGTTATGTGCATTGCAGCATTTCATTTGACGAATACTATTATTGATTATTGGTGGATTAATACTGTGATTGGAGATAAAGGTCTATGGGTTTATATTTCACCCGGTTACATTAGTGCTAGTATTATTCGTCCCATACTTTGGATTTTGTTATTTAGTGTAATATTGGGAGCAATGTTCGGCGTTGTGTATATGATTGTTATGGCTGCAGAGAAATTGACGTCCAGTGATCATGCTGATGCTGTGCAAGGTGGTGGTAGAAATGATTGATTCAACTTTAAAATGGATCGGTGGGAAATCTCGGAGCCGGGATATATATACCAATATATTTCCGGAAC
>NZ_VBWP01000022.1 GCF_005771635.1 Culicoidibacter larvae
TCCTTGTATAATAAAGACAGAGTTTATTGTAGAGTTAAATATTCTATGATAAGCTCTTTTTATATTGTTGTGGATCACTTTAGATCTTCCTGTAGCATTGACTACTTCGATGAGACTGTGAACACAACATAATTGTAGAATGATTATGAGTTAGATAAGCCTCTGAGCTATTATTTCGGACAAGGTTACATCGCAATTATGTTTGTGGGCTACCATAACGATAAATAATAATCTTTGGAGGATAATTCATGAATCATTCTATTTTTGTTGGTATTGATGTCGCAAAACATTATCATGACGCCCACATTTTTAATCAAAACACTGGTGAAGTCATTCATCCACACTTTCATTTCGTAAATGACAGCACTGGTTTCGAAGCATTATTACACTTAGTAAGTACATTTAATAAAGATGAAGTTCTATTTGGAGTTGAATCAACTGGAAGATATCATATTCAGTTGGTCAAATATTTACACCATAAAGGGTATTCAATTGGAATATTAAATCCACTGCAGACCAATAGACTTCGAGAAGTTGAATTGCGTCAAACTAAGACTGACAAAATAGATGCCAGAATAATCGTTCAAGCATTATTATTAAATTATCATCAAGAATACACCGAAACAAATTACGATGATTTGAAATATTTGAGTCGTGCTAGACATTCATGGGTTAAGGAGCGTTCTAAGTTAAAAGTAGATGTGATTAATTGTTTAGATACTTTGTTTCCTGAATATGCAGCTTACTTTAAAGGAGCCGGCGTTCATTCTAAAACTTCATATAATATATTGAAGAAATATCCATCAGCGCATTATATCTCACAAGCAAGAATTGATGGTTTATCCAATAAATTCGTACGAGTGTTAAAACATGCCACACCTGAAGGACTTAAAGAATTAGCTCAATCATCAATTGGCAGACATTCTAAAGCGATTGCATATCAACTAATCGCGACAATTGATCGTATTGATTTTATCTCAAAACAAATTTGCGAATTAGATAAACAAATTGACGTTCACTTACAATTGTTAGATTCTCCAATATTATCAATACCAGGCATTTCAAATGTCCTAGCGGCGGCGATTCTTGGAGAAATCGGCAACATTAAACGGTTTTCTAACGCGTCGAAAATCATTGCGTTTGCGGGACTAAACCCTAAAGTGCATCAGTCTGGTAATTTTATTGCGGCCAATATGCCTATAAGCAAGCGCGGTTCTAGACTACTACGATATGCTTTGATAAAGGCAGCATCAATAATTTGGCTGCATGACCCAACTTTTAAAGCCTACTATCTAAGAAAAAAAGCAACCGGCAAACATCACAATGTCGTTCTTGGTCATGTGGCTCATAAACTTGTTTTTGTTATCTATCGCTTAATCGATAATGGGATAATGTTTGAAAAAGGATATAATTGACTAAATTATGACTATAAATAAATTGTGAATAGTATATAATAAAATTAACTATAAAGGAGGAAAAAGTATGAAAAAATTTTTATTTGTTATTATCACAATGATTATGGTTGTATCAGTTACGCCTTTAGATGTATTTGCATTCGAGCAAGAACAATCAGCAACAAACACAGAATTGTCTACGACTAATAATGCAGAAGATGATGACGCAACTTCTGAAAATCAAAGAACTGACAATAGTGAGGAAATATCAGACAATAATGTTGATAGAGGGGCACAACGAACAACTGACCTAACAAGTATTGCTCAACCAACAGAGTTAAATGCATCCTATCTGTTTAGCATGGTCCAAGACGGCCAATTTAAAATACAGGCTGATACAAAAAATGGTGAATCAACATTGAATGCAGCTGATGTAAGCGCAAAATTGATTAATGTTCTAAATGGTAGCGAACAGTCTATGATAGTAGGACCAACAAGTAAACCTGGGTATATCAACTATGGGTTAAATCTTAATGACTGGAGCGTTGGCGAGTATACGATTCAGATAACAAATAAGCAGAAACAATTTAAAATTTCTAATTCTGAAAATAAGCAAAGTATTGCTACTCTTGGTAGCACAGGAAAAATAGCTTCTATTAGTCAGGAAGACGGAGAATTAAGAATTTTTATTAGTAACATGAGTGCTGATTACTTGGCTGGAATTATCGAATATAGTCAGTTTAGAATTCAAGCAGAAACTAGAATTGGAAGCCAACCGTTATTGGCATCGAATGTATCTGCAAAGCTGGTAAATGTTAATACACAACAAGAAACAACGTTAACACCAACAGCAACTTCAATGTTAGGACGCATTAATCTTGGAATGAATCTTAGTGATTGGAATGTTGGTGAATACGAAGTGAAAATTACCAGTGGTAGTAATATGAATTGGATTAGAAATACAATCAATATTCAAGACTCTTTTGACTTAGGTGCAACTGGACGAGTCGCGACTATTAGCCAAACAAATAACCGCCTTCGCATTACAGTAACTGAATATACTAATCTAAAAGCTGATTACTTATTTAGCATGGTACAAGATGGTCAATTTAAGATTCAAGCAGATACTAAAAATGAAACTATTAGTCAAAGCGCAACTGATGTAACAGCAAAATTAATAAATGTTGCAACAGGAACAGAACAAGCTATGATTGTTGGGTCTACCTCGAAATCTGGATACATTAATTATGGATTAAAACTGGCAGATTGGGGATTAGGTGAATATGAAGTTAAAATAACTAGTAAAAATTTAGATACCTGGGTTAAGAATTCTGAAAACCAGCAAAGTAGTGTAGTGCTTGGTAGTACAGGAAAAATTGCTCTTATAAATCAGAATAACGGTAGATTACGTATTATAATCACAAATATGAATGTGAATCATTTTGATGGATTAATTGAAAATAATCAATTAAGAATACAAGGGGATTCTCGATTAGGAACTCAAACATTAACAGCATCAAATGTAATTGCAAAATTAGTTGAAATAAATACGCAACAAGAAATATCACTAACACCAACAGCAACTTCGGTGGCTGGTCGTATTAATTATGGATTAAATATAACTAATTGGAATGTTGGCGAATATGAGATTCGTGTTACCACTGGAAATACTTTGACATGGATGACAAATGTTTCTAACAAACAAGAAACTATTGCCCTTGGAACAACTGGGAAGGTTGCGATTATTAGTCAAGCAAATAACCGCCTTCGCATTACAGTAACTGAATATGCTAATCTAAATGCTGATTATTTATTTAGTATGGTGCAAGATGATCAATTTAAGATTCAAGCAGATACTAAAAATGAAACCATTAGTCAAAGTGCAACTGATGTAACAGCAAAATTAATAAATGTTGCAACAGGAACAGAACAATCTATGATTATTGGGCCGACCTCAAAATCAGGATACATTAATTACGGACTGAAATTAGCAGATTGGGAGTTTGGTGAATATGAAGTTAAGGTGACCAATAAAAATCTTACTTCATGGATTATGAATTCTGGGAATCAACAAAATGTTGCTATACTTGGAAATACCGGAAAAATTGCTTTTGTTAATCAGAACAATGGGCATTTACGTATAACTATTACTAGTTTAAGCGCAGATTATCTATTTGGTTTAATTGAATATGGTCAACTTAGAATCCAAGCGGATTCGCGGTTGGGAGCACAAACGTTAACGGCATCAAATGTAACAGCTGAACTTGTGAATATAAATACGCGCGAAGAAACATCACTAACCCCAACAATAACTAGCGTTGCTGGACGTATTAATTATGGATTGAATCTGGCCAACTGGAAAACTGGTGAGTATGAGATTAGAATAAACAATGGTAAAAATAAGTCATGGATGACCAATTCGTCGAATAAAAACGATATTATCTTACTTGATGCGGCAACAAATAAAGTTGCAATAACTAAACAGGTAGATAATCATTTACGAATTATTATTACTAATGCAACTAATATCAATGCTAGCCATCTATATACTCTAAATGAAAATAACCGCTTTATTATTCAGGCTGATTCAACTTTTGATGTTGAAGATGGTACACAAAAATTATCATCGGGTATAGTTTCAGCGAAATTTGTTAATACTATTAATAACAAAGAGCAAGATATGATTATTGGTGCGACATCAAAAGCAGGTTTTATTAATTATGGTATTAATGCTCAAGATTTAGTTCCGGGTCATTATGAGATTAAACTGACATCCGGAGCGCTTAACACATGGATTACTGCTCAACCCAATATGAGAGAAACATTTTCAATTGGAAATAATGGAAAACTCGCAGAAATCAATGTAGTAAATGGAAGATTGCACATAAAGATTACATCACTTACTGCAAATTTCTTAGATGGCTTAAATCAAGATGGACAATTTAAAGTTCAAGCTGATACTAGAGTAAATGAACCTAACAGTTCGACTGCCTTAACTAAGGCTCAAGTCACAGCAGTGTTTGTTAACACTAGTTCAGGATATGAGCAGTCAATGTCTGTTGGGAACACTTCGGTTTCGGGATGTGTTAACTATGGACTGGATATTAATGTTTTAAAAGCGGGCGAATATAGGGTTCTATTGAGTTATAGTAAATACAAATTATGGATTAAAAATTTTGATAATAAACAAAAAACAATTAAGTTAGGTGATTCAGGAAAAACTGTTACTATCTTTGCTCAATCTGATGGTAACTTGCGAATTAAGATTACTGACAATTCTTCTTCTTTTATTTGGCCAACCGATTCCAGAACAATAACGGCTAACTATATGCCAAACGGCTCACCATGTGATTCTTGGAGTGGTCCAGCATGGTGTTATCCACATACTTCTGGTACAAATTGGGGAAGACACTATGGGATTGACATTGGAGGAACTTATGGGTCAAATGTTAAAGCTGCAGCTAGCGGTACAATCGTCGAAATTGACTATAATACGGGAGCAAGAGGAAACTATATTATCATAAGTCATGGGAATGGATTATATACGGGCTATTATCATCTGAGTGGGTTTCAACGCACTAGTGGTTATGTTTCACAAGGAGAGACAATCGGCTATATGGGTGGATCTGGATATTATGATCTAAAATACTATGACACCCATCTCCATTTCCAGGTTGTTAAAGGGAGTTATTATTCTAATGATTATAGTGTAGATCCTGCAAACTATCTTCCCGGATTAACGTATCAATGGGGCTATAGTAGATCCTTTCAAGTTACGCTATTAAAGAATGAACAATAATTTTATGATTATATATTGACAATTACATAGTTAGCTCAT
>NZ_VBWP01000023.1:2500-5117 GCF_005771635.1 Culicoidibacter larvae
AAGATCCTGAAACCATATGCTTACAACAAGTCAGAGCCCGTTAATGGGTGATGGCGTGCTTTTTGTAGAAAGAGCCGGCGAGTTATGTTATCATGCAAGGTTAAACTGAAGAGGTGGAGCCGCAGCGAAAGCGAGTCTGAATAGGGCGAATGAGTATGGTGACATAGACCCGAAACCAAGTGATCTAGCCATGGGCAGGTTGAAGGTGCAGTAACATGCACTGGAGGACCGAACCGACTTACGTTGAAAAGTGAGCGGATGACCTGTGGCTAGCGGTGAAATTCCAATCGAACTTGGTTATAGCTGGTTCTCCCCGAAATAGCTTTAGGGCTAGCCTCGAGGTAGTTTTATGGAGGTAGAGCACTGATTGTATGATGGGACCATCTCGGTTTACTGAATATAGTCAAACTCCGAATGCCAATAAAATGTTCCTCGGGAGTCAGACAGTGGGTGATAAGGTCCATTGTCGAAAGGGAAACAGCCCAGACCACCAGCTAAGGTCCCAAAGTACGTGTTAAGTGGGAAAAGATGTGGGGATGCACAGACAACTAGGAGGTTGGCTTAGAAGCAGCCACCCTTTAAAGAGTGCGTAATAGCTCACTAGTCGAGTGACCCTGCGCTGAAAATGTACCGGGGCTAAAACACGACACCGAAGCTGTGGATTTATTAATAAATGGTAGGGGAGCGTTCTAAGGGCAGAGAAGCTATACCGTAAGGAGTAGTGGAGCGCTTAGAAGTGAGAATGCCGGCGTGAGTAGCGCAAGCTAGGTGAGAATCCTAGCCGTCGAAAACCCAAGGTTTCCTCCGGAAGGCTCGTCCGCGGAGGGTTAGTCGGGACCTAAGGTGAGGCCGAAAGGCGTAGCCGATGGACAACAGGTTGATATTCCTGTACTGCTATTAGATCGTTTGACGATGGAGTGACGGAGAAGGCTAGGCAAGCGTACGACTGGAAGTGTACGTCTAAGCACAAAGAGGGACATGTAGGCAAATCCGCATGTTGATAACCTTGAAGTGTGGGGGAGTTCCCTACGGGGAACGAAGTTGTTGAAGCCATGCTTCCAAGAAAAGCTTCTAAGGAGAGCTAATGGCACCCGTACCGAGAACCAACACAGGTGGGTAAGGTGAGAAACCTAAGACGAACGGAAGAACTCTCGTTAAGGAACTCGGCAAAATGGCTCCGTAACTTCGGGAGAAGGAGCGCTCTTGGAAACAAGAGCCGCAGTGAAAAGGCCCAAGCGACTGTTTACCAAAAACACAGCTCTCTGCAAAATCGAAAGATGAAGTATAGGGGGTGACGCCTGCCCGGTGCTGGAAGGTTAAGAGGAGAGGTTAGTCTTCGGACGAAGCTTTGAATTGAAGCCCCAGTAAACGGCGGCCGTAACTATAACGGTCCTAAGGTAGCGAAATTCCTTGTCAGGTAAGTTCTGACCCGCACGAATGGCGTAACGATTTGGGCACTGTCTCAACGAGAGATCCGGTGAAATCTTAGTACCTGTGAAGATGCAGGTTACCCGCGACAGGACGAAAAGACCCCATGGAGCTTTACTGTAGCTTGATATTGGGATTTGGTGTACCATGTACAGGATAGGTAGGAGACAATGAGACCAGCACGCCAGTGTTGGAGGAGTCAATGTTGGGATACTACCCTTGGTGCACTGAATTTCTAACTTACCGCCGTTATCCGGCGGGAGGACAGTGTCTGGTGGGCAGTTTGACTGGGGCGGTCGCCTCCTAAAAAGTAACGGAGGCGCCCAAAGGTTCCCTCAGAATGGTTGGAAATCATTCGTAGAGTGCAAAGGCATAAGGGAGCTTGACTGCGAGACCTACAAGTCGAGCAGGGACGAAAGTCGGGCTTAGTGATCCGGCGGTACCGAATGGAAGGGCCGTCGCTCAACGGATAAAAGCTACCCTGGGGATAACAGGCTGATCTCCCCCAAGAGTTCACATCGACGGGGAGGTTTGGCACCTCGATGTCGGCTCATCGCATCCTGGGGCTGTAGTAGGTCCCAAGGGTTGGGCTGTTCGCCCATTAAAGCGGTACGCGAGCTGGGTTCAGAACGTCGTGAGACAGTTCGGTCTCTATCCGTCGTGGGCGCAAGAAGTTTGAGAGGAGCTGACCCTAGTACGAGAGGACCGGGTTGGACATACCGCTGGTGTACCAGTTGTTCCGCCAGGAGCACCGCTGGATAGCTACGTATGGAAGGGATAAACGCTGAAAGCATCTAAGCGTGAAGCCCCCCTCAAGATGAGACTTCTCACAGAGTTAATCTGGTAAGACCCCTTGAAGACTACAAGGTAGATAGGTCAGGAGTGGAAGTGTGGTGACACATGCAGCTAACTGATACTAATCGGTCGAGGGCTTAATCACAACATACTAAGACGGTTTGACAAGAGTTTTGTATTATCTAGTTTTGAAAGTTCAATAGAATTTTCAAATAAAAGAAGTCTGGTGACAATGGCAAAGAGGACACACCCGTTCCCATCTCGAACACGGAAGTTAAGCTCTTTAGCGCTGATGGTACTTGGGTATTGCCCTGGGAGAGTAAGACGTCGCCGGGCTTTTTTTATTTTCATCAACATTCCTTGGAGCAGCATTCATGTCTGTTCCTTTTTTGTT
>NZ_VBWP01000024.1 GCF_005771635.1 Culicoidibacter larvae
GTGTACGTACGGTTCGGAGGGGAGTTCACGGAAACCTAATATGGTAACATATCAAGGCGCCGGGTGCTTACCCTACAGCGTCGAGTGTGCAGTGAGGGGTTTGAACCCCATGACAACACGATTAGTGGTCGCTGATGAGGAACGGGGTGGGGGAACCATCGTTCTTGCCGTTAGCCCGGCTTTAAAGGCGCTAGGGGTACCAGGACGCTGCCGATTATACGAAATACAGGGTAAGTATGACTTCATTATCGCAAAGCCTCGTATGAAGCTATATATGGAATTTAGTGATCGAATCGTCAATATATTTTTGAAGTACGTATCAGTTGAAGATTTATACGTGTATTCAGTTGATGAGAGCTTATTGGATCTCACTACGTACAGAAAGTTTTATAACAAGAGTATGATTGAGATTGCGCAAATGATAATCCGGGATATATACCAGGAACTGCACGTGATTGCTACTGCCGGCATTGGCCAGAATATGGTTATGGCCAAACTGGCGCTCGATCTCGAAGGCAAGAAGCGCCGGGATTTAATCGCAGAATGGAACTATGATTTGATTCCAAGGAAACTATGGCCACAAAGTAATTTAAACGATATCTGGGGTATTGGCAGTAAAACAGCTAAAAAACTCTATACCATGGGGATTTACAACATGGGGACACTTGCTAATTACGATCCTGAAAAGCTGAAGCAGCACTTCGGGATTATTGGTTACGATCTGTTCCTCCATGCAAACGGCATGGATCTCTCGAAAATACAAGATAAGTACAAACTATTCGGTGGCAAACATTTGAATGCTGGAGAAACACTTTTTCAAGATTATTTCAATGATGAAGTATTGGTATTGATCAGAGAAAAGATTGATCAACTTTGCAGCCGACTTGGTGATGATCGTATTGCCGGCGAAGTACATTTGTCTGTTGGATATTCCAAAACCGCAAACAAGAGGGGATTCGGCCGGCAAAAGAAGCTGCCAACAAAAACAAGTGATCCCAATTTGATTTACGAGACTGCAGCAAGCATCTTCAATTACTTTTATGAAGAAGATACACCGGTCCGGACAATTAGTGTAGGGTTAGGGAAGTTAGAGGTGTTTCATGGTGAGCAGCTGGACTTGTTTCGGCCCGTAGACAACCAGTATATGTTAAACGTGGCCATAAATGGAATAAAACGAAAATACGGCCAGACAGCGCTGTTTAGCGCCACTTCATTAATGCCAAAGGCAAGCTTCTTGGCGAGAAGCGGTTTGGTGGGTGGTCATAATGCTTAAACCGGATAAAGTACGAAAAATAGAGAAGTGGTACCCATTTGCAGCGCTCTCTGATCCAATCGCTGGCCAGTATCACCTGGATCGTATTAATAATTTGAAAACACAGCCAGAGTTATCGGAAGAGCAGATAGAAGAAATTAACCAGGTTATGTTGGATATCCGGCCGAAGGAAACCAAAATTGCGCTCAAATACTTCAATAGTGGGCAAATAGTAGCAATCACCGGCAGAGTTGATAAGGTTGATATGATTGATCGCTTCATAATCATTCAGGATACAAAGTATGAATTTACAGCATTCATTTCTATTGAGCTTGCGGGTGAAAACGGTGAGTAGCAATCAAGATGGATCATTTATGACTTTGGGGTACAATAAACCAATTACAGTGAGTTATTGGTTTAACGATAATATTCAAACAATTACCGGCTACTATAATAATCAAGAAAGAAAGCCTGGTCATATTAATATTAGCGGAGTATTTATTCCGGACGAATCAATAATTGATATCAAATAAAAAGGCAGCTGCACGTGCAGCTGCCTTTTATATAGATTAATATTAATTAAATAGTGATTTATGATATAATAACACTCGTGGTGATACGATAAATACCCAGAGATGGGGTGATTTAATGGAAACACTAGCTATCGTGCTTCTGCTACTAATTATTCTTTTTCGAGTAATCGATAAGGGTGACAAAGAGTAGTGAGGGTACACCACAATAAAAAGAGAAGCCATATTGCAAGCTGGCTTCTCTTTTTTTAAAATGATTTAATGTACTTCTAGCTATCGTGTACATACATAGTATACAACAAGCAGAGGAGCTTTGCAAGCCTTCCCACTTAGCCTTGTCTCGGTTTTTTAATTGGTCGAAAACCGCTGCAATTTGAAAATACTGTGCCATCACACTTCGGACACACTAATGCATCTTTTGTTTTCTCTTGAATTACAATTTTACCGCCACAGGATACACAAGTATATTGGCCCGGTAAATACGTTATCATAACCATCTCTCCTATCATTCCCTATACATTAGTATATAATATAAAGTAAATAATCACAATACGATAAATGATTGAAGAAGATCAGTGTTAAACTGACCCTACAAAGCAAAATAATAGTATGGTATCATAAAGTAAAATTAATAGGATGGATAGAGTAGTGAGAATAATTGATCTTGAGCACCAGTACAGAGAATTTGTCTTTGAAGAGTATATTAAACCATATATGCAGAAACTCGACGAAAGTCAGACAGCAGCATTCGTAAAGGCACTAAAAATAAGATACAGCCACGACATTGAGACAATGAAAATCCCAAAAAATGTTTCAAAATATATTCAGTATATGAATTTAGACGAAATCACCATAAAAATGGAGTTTGCGGAATACATTGAATTAGAATCAAAAGCAGAATATTTTTAGTAATCACCGTTATTGCAGACCAACTACCAGTATGATAAAATAGATATGCATACATGTGCACGTATGCATATCTATAATAACTCTTTTCATGAGTTGATTCTCCTACAATATGCAGCCTCGATTTGGGGCTGCTTTTTTATTGCATAACAATATTATGTAGTTGTAGGGCAGGGCGAGTGGTGTTATACTATTTATAGGTAGCAGATATGTTACCACAAAAGAAAGTTCCTTTCTTTTATTTTCTATCTTCCTTGTATAATAAAGACAGAGTTTATTGTAGAGTTAAATATTCTATGATAAGCTCTTTTTATATTGTTGTGGATCA
>NZ_VBWP01000025.1 GCF_005771635.1 Culicoidibacter larvae
TGTAGGGTAAGCACCCGGCGCCTTGATATGTTACCATATTAGGTTTCCGTGAACTCCCCTCCGAACCGTACGTACACCTTTCAGTGTATACGGCTCTCCAGCTATTCATCTAGGAAAATTATAAAGTACCATTATGAATATTTATATGGCACGAATGACAAACGACAAGTGTTTTTCTATTTATCCAACTCATTTGTAATACCCATTTCGGTGCTACTGCTCCTCTTTTGGCATACTTTTTCTTAATATCTTTGAGTTTTCGGACATGATGGACTTCCAAATTTTCTTCTTTGTTACCACAAAGTTCACAATGACTTTTATTCAACCGCTGAATAAGTTGTCCGCCTAACGAATTGACTGGTAAGGCTTCCATGACTTGGCTTGATGGAGTCTCCTTCCATTTTAGACCGCCATTATAATAGGTAAAACTACAAATCTCTCCTTTGGAATTCCTATATTTGAATCCAATGAGGTTGCGTGTTCCGGGTCTATCCTTACGGTCGACTGGAATTCCATACTTTGCATGAACTTTTTTAACACTGCTTTTCTCTTTTCTTGCAATGGTTTTTGCCATGCTGTAGTAGTGATAGTATTGAAACCTTGATAATTGTGTCGAAACATTTGTTGCTAAACAATAATATTGGTACAACCCTCTTATTTCGGCGGTGTAACGCTGAACGATTTCCTCTACTGGCATCCAAATTCTAGAAGTATGTGAAATTGCTTTGTTATTACCTCTAAATTGTTTTAATTGCTCTGTGATAACTTGAGTGGGGACTAACAGTTGGATTGTGCCATTAAATGCTCGTTTTGAATGTCCAAGAGAATTTTTCTTTCTCAATGAATTTTCTTGAGTTTTAGTAATTTCATACCCTAAAAATGCTACTCTTTTTGTAGCAAGATGAGTGATAAGCGTTTTTTCTTGGTTTAATTCCAACTGTAACTCGTTTTTCAGGAAGAGCGCCACTTTTGATTTAATAGTGTTGGCTAATTGTTTGCTTCCAATAATAAGTATTAGGAAATCATCAGCATATCTGACGTATTTTACACGCAGAAAATTCGGATCCATTTCATCCTTAGACGGTGTTTTCAATATTTGCTTCCGCAATTCAATTGCTTCGTGCTTTCTGCCAGTTTTTAGATAATAATATCTGTTACATACCAGTCGATGATATTCAGGATTTGTTCGCTTACCAATTCCTTTAGAATATTTGGCGCATACTTTGCCCATGAATGTATCAAATTCATGTAAATAGATGTTTGCTAAAATTGGGCTGATTATTCCGCCTTGTGGAGTTCCAGAATAGCTGTTTTTCTTAATGTTGAATTCAAAATATCCAGCTTTCAGGAAACGACGGATGAGTTCAATAAACCGACCGTCTTTAATCTTAATATTCAGCAACTGGAGTAACCTTGCGTGATTTATATTATCAAAACATCCAGTTATATCGCCTTCTATCACCCAATTGGTACCTTTTCCGGTCTTTTTGATTTGATAAAGTGCGGTATGACAACTTCTTTTTGGGCGAAATCCGTGTGAATTTTCCGAAAAACTTGGTTCATAGATTGCTTCCAGTATGAGGCGAATAACTTCCTGAACTAATTTGTCGATGAAAGTAGGTATCCCTAATGGTCGTCTCTTTCCATTTTTCTTTGGAATATAGACTCTTCTTACTGGTTTTGGATAGTACTTTTCCTCTCTTAATAGCTCAATTGTTGTATGAATCCATTCTTTTTTGAACCCATCAATTGTTTTATTATCTACGCCACGTGTCATGTTTCCTGGCTTAGCACTCAATTTTTGATATGCCAGCAGGTATAAGTCGGGATTGAATAACAACCGATATAATCGGCGGAATTCGTGATTGTCGTTTGTCGCTTGTTTTCCTAGTATTGATAGAATTGTTTCAGCGTTTTGCATTTCGCATACCTCCATTCCTTTATCAATGAATAACCTGCTATCCTTCGCCATGTAATAGGCTTTCCCTATCTCGGACTACTACGATAGCTCCGTTGCCATATTAGCTATTCAATGTCATCTTTCTTGACCTATTAAGTCTTGAAATTTATCACCCGTAGGCATTACATATAGCGATACTTCGCATGCTAACTTAGGCAATCCCCATTTAGCTTCTATTTCTACTTCTTGTGATTTAGGTCTTCCGTTCGTTTCTTTAACGTGCATCTTGCACACTGAGCAATCTGTAAAGAGTAGAAACATCTACACCACATATGTTCCTAACAGTTTGCTGCATACGCGTCAAACAGTCTTCGGCATCTTGCGACACCCCGTATGCCTCACCTTTTCAAGCAAAGAAACTAGAGTTCAAGCAGTTTAGCTTTAACCATGTCACAATTGACCTTGCCCGTCCTATCTCTACTCTGTTTTCGAAATAGACAGGCTTTTCCGTCATGCTGTTGTCCCCTCGGCTTTTCAGCGTGTAGGTAAGACGGCTAGTCAATTTGATTTCTCTTTAATCAAATACCACTCCTGGCGATAGAAATAGCACCTTATGGGCGCAC
>NZ_VBWP01000026.1 GCF_005771635.1 Culicoidibacter larvae
TGGTCAGCCCCACGAAACTTGGACAAATTTCACAATATCGAAAGGAAGAAAATTTATGTCCCAAAACAAGTATACAAAGGAATTTAAAATGCAAGTTGTTCAAGAATATTTGAACGGTGTGGGCTCTTGTACCTTTATTGCTAATAAATATGGCATTGGTCGTCAACTAGTTAATCATTGGGTGCGGTTCTATCAGGTTCATGGAGAGAAGTATTTCGACCCCAAACAAGAAAGATTTACTGGAAAATTCAAACTAAAGGTTGTAAAATATGTTTTAGAAACAGGAACATCTTATACCCAAGCAGCACACAAATTTAGTGTACGTGCTCCTAGTTCAATCGGTACATGGGTCAAGATATTTCTAGAATATGGTGAAGCAGAATTGGTAAACGAGAATAACTTGACTAGAAGAAATAGAAGGAAACTACGTATCAAAAAGCAATTCATAAAAGATAGAACAAAAAGAGAGCTAATTGATGAAATAAACCGATTGCAGGCAGAGAATGCATACTTAAAAAAGTTACAGACCTTAATTCTGAATCAGGATTAATCAGCGAAGATAATAAAATAACAGTTATCAACGAGTTAAGGTACACATTTAAGCTGAAATATTTATTAGCTGCTGCCAAAATACCTAAAAGTAGCTTCTATTATAAAACAAACTATAAAGTTAATAATCATGCCAAATATGAGTATGAGAAAAAAGTTATTGAAGAAATATTCCATGACCACAAGGGACGTTATGGATACCGTAGAATCACTTTAGAGCTGATGAATCAAGGAATCCATATAAACGGAAAAACGGTTTTAAAACTCATGAAGCAGTTAAACCTAAAATGTATTATCAGACAAAGGAAATATTCGTCATATTGGGGAAGTATCGGACGAGTTGCTAGGAATCTAATGAAACGTAACTTTAGAGCTACTAGACCAAAGGAAAAATGGGTCACTGATGTGACTATGTTTAATGTTTGTGGCCAAAGAGTTTATTTGTCTCCCATACTTGACTTATATAATAATGAAATCGTGTCTTATGAGGTGAGCATCCGTCCCAACTATGAGCTAGTCTCTAATATGCTTGATAAAGCTCTGGAAGAAGTCACTCCCAAAGATGAGTTGACTCTTCATTCCGATCAAGGCTGGCATTATCAAACGAAAGAGTTTCAAGATAGCTTGAAAAGTAAAGGCATTACACAAAGTATGTCAAGGAAAGGCAATTGTCTTGATAATGCAGCTATGGAAAGTTTCTTTGGCATATTAAAAACTGAGTTCTACTATTCTCAAAAGTTTAAAAGTATCACTCAGTTTATTCGATTATTACATGAGTATATTTATTATTATAACAATAAACGGATTATGTCTAGGTTAGACGGATTATCTCCAGTAAACTTCCTAAATAAAGCTGAGAATATCTGCTAAGGAACCAACTCTAATATTTCTTGAATAATCAGATTCTTGATTTATTCCAAAAACTTTAAGATCAAAATTTTTAGCCAGCCCGATATCTACTTGAGAGTCTCCAACCATGAACGAATTCTCTAATTCAATTTCCGGATAATCTGTTAATGCTTGTTTAATCATTCCTGGGTTCGGTTTTTTACAGGTACAGTTATCCTCATTATTATGCGGACAGAAATAAGTATGTAGTATATTAATACCGTTTTTGTTCAATATAGATTCAAATTTATTAGCGAATAAATAATAATCATCATAAGATATAATCCCATCATTAATCAAATATTGATTAGTTACAATAATTATTTCATATCCTTTGTTTTTGATTTCTTTAAGACTATCTATACTTTGTTCAAAAAATTCTGGTTCTTTTACATTTGCCCATTCTAAATCAGGGTAATCATTGATTATTGTTCCATCTCTATCGAGAAAAGCAACCTTCATATTTACAACCTCCGTAACATTAACTATAATATAACAAATCATGTATATAAAGTCCAACTTCTGTGGTTCACCTCA
>NZ_VBWP01000027.1 GCF_005771635.1 Culicoidibacter larvae
GGACATACATTTAATGGCTGGTTTACCGCAAGTACTGGCGGAAGTAAAGTAACCTTCCCATATACAGTAGGAGCAGCTGATGTAACATTATATGCACAATACACAGCTAATAAATATGTACTAAGCTATGATGTTGCGACCAATGGCGCAACAAGCACAAAACCTGCTGATGAACAAGTAACATTTGATACATTAGCCACTAAACCAGCAGATGCAGTGAAAACCGGATATACATTCGTAGGTTGGTTCGATGCCGCAACTGGTGGTACACAATGGAACTTTGCGACCAGTAAAATGCCAGCGAATGCTGTGAAGCTATATGCGCAATTCACAATCAATAGTTATACCATGACATTTGATAATGATGGCGCGACAACTACTCAAACAGTTGTCTATGATACATTAGCAACTGAACCAACAGCACCAACAAAAACTGGATTTACCTTTGCGGGTTGGTTTGATGCCCAAACTGGTGGTACGAAGTGGAACTTCACGACCAACAAAATGCCAGCATCAAACAAAACATTGTACGCACAATACACAAGAAACAATTACACACTGACATTTAATGACCAAGGGACAACTACTACGCAAACAGTTGCTTTTGATGCATTAGTAGTAGAACCAGCAACAGTACCAACTAAATCTGGTTATACATTCAGTGGCTGGTTTGATGCCGCAACTGGTGGAACGAAGTGGAACTTCGCAACTAACAAGATGCCTGCATCAAACAAAACATTATACGCACAGTTTACCGCTGATGATCAAAACATTACTTTTGATGCTAATGGTGGAAGTGGCGCACCAGCAACATTGACGCAACCAACAGATTCATCAGTGAATCTTGATGCATTAACCAACCCAACAAGAGCCGGATATAGCTTTGTCGG
>NZ_VBWP01000028.1 GCF_005771635.1 Culicoidibacter larvae
AGCTGCATTTGCACTTCATAGTTTGTTAAAATGATTTCTGTCTTATCTGTACATTCATCTTTGCTACGCATATATGACTTCGTTGAATAATCAAACTGATGCCAATCCGGATAAAGTTCTGCAAGCAGCGGATCATCATAATAACAAAGAACCACTTTTCCTTTGACATTATTGAGTACATCTGCCAATCGCCGGTGATCATCATACGTAAATCCACCTGAATATAGATACTCTTTATCAATGTACGGAGGATCACAGAAAAACAATGTATCCACTGAATCAAATTTCTTAATGACTTCTTCAAAATCACGACAAAGAATCTGCCAATCTTTAATTCTATCAGCCATCAGTTTCATATTTGATAGCTTAGACCGGTATAGTTTGGATTTGTTTACTGTTTTAGATACTGAAAATCCTGATTTATACTTATTGCCACCACCATTAAATCCGGCCGTAGTCATAAAATAAAAAATCGCTGCTTGTTTAAGCGGCGAAATATCTTGTGGTGGGTTCCACTTAAAATCGTTATATATTTTCTCTGAATATGGAATTGCATCACATGCAGCAATCAATTCCTTTGGATGTTGTTGCAGTTCTGAGAGAAATGTTATTAATTGATGATTGACATCATTAATAATTTCAACCGCAGCAGGCTTCTTATACAATTCAACATGACATGCTCCACAAAATGGTGAAACAAATACTTTATGTTCCGGAAATATATTGGTATATATATCCCGGCTCCGAGATTTCCCACCGATCCATTTTAAAGTTGAATCAATCATT
>NZ_VBWP01000029.1 GCF_005771635.1 Culicoidibacter larvae
ATGCTTGCTGCAGTCTCGTAAATTAAATTGGGATCACTTGTTTTATTTGGCAACTTTTTTTGTCGGCCAAATCCCCTCTTGTTTGCGGTTTTAGAATAACCAATGGACAAATGTACCTCGCCGGCAATTCGATCATCACCAAGTCGGCTGCAAAGTTGGTCGATTTTTTCCCTGATCAATATCAATACTTCATCGTTGAAATAATCTTGAAAGAGTGTTTCTCCAGCATTTAAGTGTTTGCCACCGAAAAGTTTGTACTTATCTTGTATCTTCGAGAGATCCATGCCGTTTGCATGGAGGAATAAATCGTAACCAATAATCCCGAAGTGCTGCTTCAGCTTTTCGGGATCGTAATTAGCAAGCATGCCCATGTTATATATGCCCATTGTATAGAGCTTTTTAGCTGTTTTGCTGCCAATCCCCCATATATCGTTTAAATTACTTTGTGGCCATAGTTTCCTTGGAATCGAATCATAGTTCCACTCTGCGATTAAATCCCGGCGTTTCTTGCCTTCGAGATCGAGCGCCAGTTTGGCCATAACCATATTTTGGCCAATGCCTGCAGTAGCAATCAC
>NZ_VBWP01000030.1 GCF_005771635.1 Culicoidibacter larvae
CGGCGTTTCTTGCCTTCGAGATCGAGCGCCAGTTTGGCCATAACCATATTTTGGCCAATGCCTGCAGTAGCAATCACATGCAGTTCCTGATATATATCCCGGATAATCATTTGCGCAATCTCAATCATACTCTTATTATAGAACTTCCGGTACGTTGTGAGATCCAGTAAACTTTCGTCTACTGAGTAGACGTATAAATCCTCAACTGATACGTACTTCAAAAATATATTGACGATTCGATCACTAAATTCCATATAGAGCTTCATACGAGGCTTTGCGATAATGAAGTCATACTTACCCTGTATTTCGTATAATCGGCAGCGTCCTGGTACCCC
>NZ_VBWP01000031.1 GCF_005771635.1 Culicoidibacter larvae
TTGACGCAACCAACAGATTCATCAGTGAATCTTGATGCATTAACCAACCCAACAAGAGCCGGATATAGCTTTGTCGGCTGGTTCGATGCAAGTGATGTACAACACAGCGGAACATTCACAATGCCAGTTGGCGGATTAAGCCTTAAAGCAAAATGGACCGCCGATGACCAAGTAATCAGTTTCAATACTAAAGGTGGAAGTGGTGTTGCCTCTATCACCGTAAAAACTGATACAACAGTTGATTTAGATACCGTAAGTACAACACGTCCTGGCTATCAATTTGATGGTTGGTTTGTGGGCAGTACAGAATACACTGGTGTAGTAACCGTTCCAG
>NZ_VBWP01000032.1 GCF_005771635.1 Culicoidibacter larvae
TCAATGAAAATGCTATTGCGCTCGTAATTTTAATTACTCTGCCCATACTTACCACCCTTTTTTATTATTCTATAGTTAAATAGAAAATGACTAAACGCATTTTTACGGGGGATTCAATAACGAGGTTATAAGGGATTCTCCTGATTTACAGTGTAATTATGGGGGATTTTTCTATTTGTAAAAAACTATAATTTACTACAAAGTTAATCTAAATGCAAGCTTATTTTTATATTGCTGATTGATAATCATATTTTATATAA
>NZ_VBWP01000033.1 GCF_005771635.1 Culicoidibacter larvae
TGTATACTTGTTTTGGGACATAAATTTTCTTCCTTTCGATATTGTGAAATTTGTCCAAGTTTCGTGGGGCTGACCAATGGTTCGACAGTGCTGACACACAACACAGCGGAACATTCACAATGCCGGTTGGCGGATTAAGCCTTAAAGCAAAATGGACCGCAGACGACCAAGTCATCAGTTTTAACACCAAAGGTGGAACAGGTGTTGCATCTATCACTGCGAAAACTGATACAACAGTTGATTTAGATAC